>JBDTIR010000231.1:0-11159 GCA_039936275.1 Isosphaeraceae bacterium
ACACATAGGCGGAGAACAGCGCGCCGAACAGCATCACCTCGGACGCCAAAAAAATCCACATCCCCGCCTTACCGTTGTAGAGCCCGGTATCTTCACGAATTTCGGTCGTGTATGGAGCGACCGTCATGTGGGGTTGGTTCATATCCGGTTAGTTCCTAATGCGTTGTGCGGTTGGTTCGTTTCATGTGCGGTTGGTTCCTACTACGAAGTCAGTTCCGTCTTCGCTGCGGCCGAGGTTGGAGCGGCACCGGAGACGGGATCGGTTTGCGCCTGGAAATAGAGATCTGGGCCGGCCGAGCCGTTCCCATCCGACTCTGCGTGGGGCAGGCTGTAATCATACGGTCCGCGGTAGACAATGATCTCCCGCGTGAAGTTGCCATGAGGAGGCGGCGTGGGGGTCTGCCATTCGAGCGTCGTCGCTTGCCAGGGGTTGTCGTTCTCAACGCGTCGTCCGGCGAAGATGCTGTAGAAGAGGTTAACCAGGAACGGCAGTTGGAACAACGCCAACGCCAGCACCATCCAGGAGATCATGCCGTTCAAATGCATGATGGTCGGACTCAGCGCGCCGATCACGCCTTCGTTAGACGGATTGGCCATCGAGTAGTTGGCGCCACCGTCGGACATGCGCCGCGCCATGCCGGCCAGCCCCTGGATCAGCATTGGGAAGAAGATCAAATTCATGCAGATCAACGTTCCCCAAAAATGGACAACTCCCAATCCTTTGTTCATGTATCGTCCGGACGCTTTAGGGAACCAGTAGTAGATTCCCGCAAAGATGCCGAAGATTGTCCCGGGGGCCACCACGTAATGGAAGTGACCGATGATGTAATAGCTGTCGTGCAACACCGTATCGGTACTGGTGAACGCCATCGGGATTCCGGTCAAACCACCGATACCGAACATCGGCAAGAACGCAAGCGCGAACAGCATGGGGACATTGAACCGAATCGAGCCGCCCCACAGCGACAGCAACAGGCAGGTCATGAGGATCACTGAGGGAATCGAAATCAAGGTGGTCGTTGTTTGGAACCACAGCGTGATATTCGCATCCATTCCTGTCATGAACATATGGTGGGCCCATACGACCATGGACAGGACGCCGATGCCCCATAACGAGCCGACCATGGGCCAGTATCCCCAGATGGGTCTGCGCGTGTTGTTGGCGATCACCTCGGTAATGATTCCGATCGCCGGCAAGATCAACACGTAGACTTCGGGGTGCCCCAAGAACCAGAACAGGTGCTGATACAACAACGGGCTGCCCCCGCCGCTAAGTTCGGTGGCAACCCTTCCGGAGATGATCAAGTCGTGCGGCATGAAGAAGCTGGACCCCGTCAAGCGGTCCATCATCTGCATGATCGAACCCGCCAACAGTGCTGGAAAGGCCAGCAGCAAGAGCAACGCCGTGACGAATTGCGCCCAGACGAAGAACGGCAGCCGCGACCAGGTCAGGCCGGGGACCCGCAGTTGGACCACCGTCGTGAGGAGATTGATGGAACCCAGCAGCGACGATTGGATAATGAACACCATCGCGACGAGCCAGTAGGTTTGACCGTCAGTCGGAATGATCGTGGTCAACGGCGGGTAGGAGTACCAGCCCGCTTGTGCCGCACCGCCCGGAGCAACGAAGCTGACCAACATGATGATCCCGCCGACCAGATACAGCCAATAACTGTACATGTTCAATTTGGGGAACGCCATGTCCGTCGCCCCAACTTGCAGCGGCACCAGATAGTTGCCGAAGGCGCCGAACCCCAACGGCACGATCCCCAGAAAGATCATGATGGTGCCGTGCATGGCACCGAACATGTTGTACAAATCGGCCGAAATCTTCCCTTCAGCCGCCACTTCCCCCAGCATGTTATGCAACAGCCCGCCCACGACCGGCACCGACTCGCCTGGATTGGCGATCTGCCACCGCATCATGAGCATCAACGTCAGGCCGATCAACAAGAACGTGCACGAAGTGAAGCCGTACTGGAGCCCGATCATCTTGTGATCGACTGAAAAGAGATACTTGCGGACGAAACCCAGCTCGTGCGGGTGCGCCTGTGGCTCTGAATGCGATGTCATGAACTTGTCCTCTCCACAAGGATTCGGTGCCTGCCGTAGACGGCCGACCACTAAGCCGCCGGAACCTTCATCACGACGTCGGCCGTCGCCTTGCCGTCTTTGACCTCGACCTCCTGAATCATCTCGCCCGCCTTGCGATGCTTGAACTTCACTTTGTACTTGCCGTCGGGCAGCCCTTTGATTTCAAAGTGCCCGTCTTCGCTGGTGACGGAATGAAACGGATGGGTCAATACGCTAACGTAAGAGAACATCCACGGATGGACGTCGCACTTGACCTTGAGAAACTCCTCCGGTTTGTCGACCGTGAACTCCAGCGGCTTGCTCCCGGCAGCCTGGCTCTGATTCACTTCCTTGTTGCCGGGCACCGCGGGCAGCGTATGGATGTTGTGCGTCAACGGATCATCGTTGTGAACTATGATCGTTTGACCAACCTGGCAAGCGGCCACATACGGCTCGTATTCGCAGCCGCGTTGCGTGATGGTGAGTGGCTCGGTCCCAGCGGGAATCGGTTGAGCAGCAACACCTTCCAAAGTAACCAGGACCTCCGCGAGTCCGCCGTCCTTGGTCACATAGTTGCGAGTGAACCGGGGCATCTCCTCGTTGTGCTTCTTGGCCGAAGCGCTACAGGCTGCATCAAGCGGCAATTCCTGCTCTGAGGTGGGCGTTCCCTCCAGCGTCACGCGGCCATCAATGACTCCCGTACCGACCACAGTCGCTTCAATGACCGGCGGCGGGGCGGGCTTGGATGAACCGCCGCAGCCCGCCAACACGGAGCTGATGGCGACTGCGGAAACCAACGTGAACGCCGTCGATGCTTTCTTCAGGCGTCGCCCTAGAAGGCGCTTGTATTCCGTATCCTTAGGCATTGCGTCGAACCTCTCTCTTGAGTAATGGATATCCGTGTCTAGTTGTCGTTTTTTGGCCGTTGCATTCTAGTCTGACGAGAATCGAGAGTCAACCACCTCCAATGAAATCTGTGATGTCGGACGATCGTCCATGAGTTGGCAGCTTCCGATCCGTGAACCGCTCCCGGCGATTGGTCGACGACCTCCGCGGGCCGTCGATCTCGACTGGGCCAATCTCCAACGTTAGGGCGGCTTGCGGCCACGGCGCTCGAAGCCCCTGACAACGAAACGGCTCGCAATGGCCAACCGATCCCTCCTTCTTGACAATGGAACCATCGAAGCTCAATGTCGCCTGACGCCGGTCGTCCCACCCTTGTGAACGGTGGCCCGCCGCCACCATTCCACGGCGATTATCTAACTCCAAAGCAGACCGACGGCAAGCCACAGCAACAACGACGGTAGATAAATCAAGGTCGCGCGAAACAGCGCACGAGCCGCTCGGTCGTTCCTGCGCAGTAAAAATCCAACAGCGCAGTACAATTGCCCCAAGCCGAGAGCGAGCGCCCAAATCAGGTATGCCGAGCTGGCGAAACCAATCATCGTTGGCAAGAGACTTAACGGCACCAGGACCAATGCCGCCGCCACGGCCTGAACACCCGCGCGCCGCCCCGTGGGATCGACGACGGGCAGCATTTTCAGCCCCGCGGCACCATATTGCCGCCGGTAGATCCAGGCGACAGCCATGACGTGCGGGAACTGCCAGAAAAAGACGATCGAGAACAGCGTCGCGGCACTAAGGTTCAAAGGCTCGCCCACGGCGGTCCAACCCATCAAGATCGGTAGGGCCCCTGATACCGCGCCCACGGCGGTATTCAGCGGCGAACGCGACTTCAGGGGCGTGTAAACCACCACGTAAACCAGCCACGTAAGCGCGCCGACCGCAGCCGTAGGCGGATTGACCAACAAACCGAGGTATACGACGCCGGCCAGGGCGGCGGTGGTGCCGAACAACGCCACATCCCAACTGGTCATGCGCGCGGCGGCCAAGGGGCGGTCGGCCGTGCGGTCCATCAAGGCGTCGGAACGCGGCTCAAGCCACTGGTTCCAAGCGCTGGCACCCGCAGCCACGAGGAACGTGCCGAGCAAGGTGTGGGCAAGCAACCATAAGTCGAGCGAGCCGGAACCGGCCACGACCGCCGCCACCGCCACGGTGACCAGCTCCATAAGCATGATCTTCGGCTTGGATAATACGACGTAATCGGCCGCGCGTTGCCAGACCGCCGATCGAGCCGGAGCGTACGGTGGGCTCGAGATGCTCATGCCATGGACTCCATCGCCGCAGACGGCGCCGCAAGAACTCGAATCCGCATTTTGTATTTCGCGTTTTTGATCGGCCGTACACACGCCATGGCCGTACTTCCACCATCGCCGCCACAGCTCGAATCAATGAGCCCGTGGCGACATGGATCGTTGATGACCCTGCCTAGCCTGCTCGGCACGTGCGGAGCAGCCGGGGAGTCCCCTCCCCTTTAAGACGCAGGAAAACTGAATATCGAACTCCACTTAACCACATTCGCCCAAGTATAGACGCCCCGTTTTCGGCGTCAAGAGTCTGCTAGTTGTTTTTTCAATAGCTCGCGAACGAGCTGCAATCCCGGCGTTTCTCGATATTACTGCTCCAGCTCTCAGCCAGGAGGAACGGCCTTTGCTTCTTCGCTCGGGCCTTGTTCATGATCCTCAGGCGGTTCCGAGCCGCTGTGCCTGGCAAGGGCGGCTCACGGTCCCCTCGGTACGCCAGGAGACCGTCTACCGCGAACCGCTCCAGACCCGCCGCGTGCGCGTCCAATGCATGCACCAGTATCGGCCCCTCCAGCACCAGCCGAATCCCTGCGTGATGATGACCGCGGCACCGACGTTCGTGACCTGTCAATCAAGCGACCCCTGAACCGGAGCCAAATTACCGCCCTTGGCGAGTTATTTCAAGGTCCGACCCCAGGCAGGTGTCGCCGGGGGTCGGTTCGGTTCCAGGGCCGAACGTTTCAGGGACGGTCAACATTCCAACGATGGTCCGGGCGGACGGCGGGCGCGAGACCTTTGGGCGGCGGCCGGGGTTGATCCCGGTTGAGATTGCGAACGCGCCGTTTCTGGAAAAATCTTTGGCCAGCCGAGAGAGGATTGACGCTCCCTTTCTGGTGCGTGGCCAAACGAATGGATGCAAGGGCCGGAGCGTCATGCCGATGGGGTCATGACCCCGACCCGATGGAACCAAAAGACTGGCGCGCCCACATGCTGAACCGGGCGACGTCGGCGGTGCGCGCAAAATGGGTGCGAACGCGGCCGAGGTTGTCAAAAAACGGAAATCACAAAGAGCGGCTGGCGACCTTGATCCAACCAGTCCAGGAGACGGCAAATGACGTTCCCGCCACTGAAACACAGTCCCCGATACCAGGCTCTGGACCTCTGGCGAGGGATTTTCTGCCTGATCGTGGTGCTTGAACATGCCGGCGTCGCCCTCTGGCGAGGCATGGGTGAGGGGACCGGACTGGAGGGTTGGTTGCGCCTCAGGTTTGTCCAAGCGTTGCAGCTCAACGTCGGAACTCCGTTATTTTTCGTCATTAGCGGCTACTGCATCGCGGCGAGCATTGATTCGACCCGCCGCAAGGGGCTGTCCCCGGCGCACTTCCTGGCCAGACGGTTCTGGAGGATCTTTCCTCCTTACTGGGCGGCCCTGTTCGTCTTCGTCGCCGTCGTCGCGACCCTGGACCATTTCGGTCTCGACCGGCTCCACCGCAGCGCTTTCGGCCTGGAGCTGACCTCGCCGGGAGAACTCAACCGCGCCCAGTGGCTGGGCAACCTGACCTTGACCGAGACCTGGCGTCCCCACATCGCGGGCTCGTATGGGGTCGTCTTCACGCGGATGGCCTGGTCGCTCTGCTATCAAGAGCAGTTCTACCTGATCTGCTTTTTAGCACTGGTCTTGACCCCGACCCGGCTCTATGGGGCCCTGGCGGCGGCCACGGCGGCGATTCTCACCGTCCGGGTCGCGGCCTGGGACATGGGCGCGAGCCACCGAATCGACGGCATGTTTCCCTATCTTTGGCACGAGTTCGCCGTCGGCCTGGCCGTCTACTGGCGCTTGAACGTGCTGGACTCGAAGATGGCGAGACATGCCGTGGACCTGGCCCTGGTCGGCCTCATGGTGGCCGCTTGCACCAACGGTCTGATTTCGACGACCGCGTCGGCCGGGTTCGGCCTGCTCCTGATCGCTTTGCGGAGGTTTGACGATCAGCTCGGCTCGCTCTCGGGGCTTGATCTGGTTCGCGCCTGCGGCCGACGTTCCTATAGTATCTACTTGATTCACCTGCCGGTCTGCGTCGTCGGCAACGCCGTCCTGGGTGAGTTGGGCCTGACCTCGTATGGGGCCAGGGCGTTCCTCATGGTGCCGATCACGTCGGCCGCGGCGATTGGCGTCGGCTGGGCCTTCCACCGCTGGATCGATCACCACTTCCAGAGCCTGCCTCGGTTCTTCCCGATTCGCCAGACTTCCAACCGCGTCCTTCCCGCGATTGCCTGAAGAAACAAGTTCTTGGGCGGCGGCGGTCCAGGCGACCGCCGTCGCCAACACAGAACCCGCGCCCCCGTTCACTTCCGACCGATCGGCTCGACCCGACCAACGACCTGCTCGTCTCTCTCGCCACGCCCGTGCTACAATCATAAAATGACCAGGGCCGAAGGGGGTTCGTCGGACCAACCTGTCCATTTTGGATGAGCTTCGCGATGAAGCGAGCGCGATCAAGATCGTATCGGCCCTCAATGGATGGTCTTGAGGACCGTCGGCTGCTCACGGGGGGTGCCTCGGCGGCCGTCGGCGTGCTTTCGCCATCGGACGAATATCTTCGAATGCGTCTGACGCGCGACCTCCAGCGGGCCAAGTCCGGCATCGACGACGTCGTCTTTCTCGGCGACTCAATTACCGACGCCTGGGGCGACACCGACCGTGACAAAGGGCCTCAGACCTCCCTGCTCTGGAACCAGCAGATCGCCCCGCTCAAGGCCACCAACTTCGGCCTTAGCGGCGATACGGTCGGGGGCGTGACGTACCAGGTTCGCAACGGCGAACTGGTCGGCAAGCCCAAGGTCGTCGTCCTCTTGATCGGCACCAATGACCTGATCCAGCACGACAAGATCAGCAAGACGCCCGAGGAGGTCGCCGCCGGGATCGCGACCTTGATCCAGGAAATCCAGACGCAGTCGCCACAAACCAAGATCCTCCTGATGGGGATCTTCCCGCGCGGCCAGTCCCCGGACAACATCGCCAGGGCCCAGGTCCGCAAGACCAACGCCCTGATCGCCCCGCTCGCCGACGGCAACCGCGTCCGCTTCCTCGACATCGGTGCCTCGTTCCTGCAAGCTGACGGCTCGCTCTCGTCCCAGATGTTCTTTGACTTCGTTCACCCGACCTACCAGGGCTACAAGATCTGGTGCGACGCCCTTCAAGTTCCGTTGCGACAGATGCTTGACTATCCTCAGCGCTATTTTGACAACATCAGCCAGATGTCAGCCGACTACGACGGCGACGGCAAGACCGACCCGGCCGTCTTCGACCCAAAGACCGCCCAATGGTCGATCCTCCAGTCCACCGACGGCCCCCGCACCATTCAATTCGGCGCGGCAAACTCAGACATCCCGGTGCCAGGCGACTACGACGGCGACGGTAAGACCGACCTCGCCATCTATCGCCCAAGTACCGGCCAGTGTTTCATTCTCCAGTCCACCGACGGCCCCCGGGTCGTCTCCTTCGGGGCCCCCGTGCTCGACGTCCCGCTTCAAGGCGACTTTGACGGCGATGGCAAGGCCGACCTGGCCGTCTACCGACCCACAACCTCCCAGTGGCTGATCGCCTTCTCTGGCGGCGGGGCCCGCGTTGTTTCGTTCGGCGCTCCAGGCGCGGATACCCCCGTTCCAGCCGACTACGACGGCGACGGCAAGACCGACCTGGCCGTCTATCGCACCCAAACCAGCCAGTGGTTCATCCTCCAGTCCACCGAGGGCGCCCGGGTGGAGGTGCTCGGCATCCCTGGCCTTGATAAACCGATTCCGACCGACTTCGACGGCGACGGCAAGGCTGACCTGGCCGTCTACCGGCCCTCCCTGGCCCAGTGGCTCATCCATCAGTCGACCGACGGCCCTCGGGTCGAATCCTTCGGCGCCTATATCATCGACGTCCCCTTGCGCGGCGACTTTGACGGCGATGGCAAGGCCGACCTTGCCGTCTACCGACCCACAACCGGTCAGTGGTTGATCCTGCGCTCCAGTGCCGGCGCGTTGGTCGCCTCCTCCGCCTTGGCCACCACGCGCCGGTTCGGCTGATTCAAGACCCCAGACGCACTTTCATATTCCGTAACATAGATATAAATTACGCGATTGGTTTTGTAGGGCGTGGGAAGCGCGCCGGCTTCTGGTCGCGCAGGGTATCGACGACCCCTAAGATGCTGGCGCCAAGCTGGCGAAAGACCGAAAATGTACCCTTGGCGTCGGCCGTTGACCCGCATGACGTTCGTCTGGATGAAGGCGGAGTCCTTCGGCGTGCCGACGTCGCGCACGAATCCGGCGTTCCCCTTGCGACCAAGTGTCGTCCCGGCCGCATCCGCATCCGCCAACGGGTGGAAGCCGTTGAAGTTTCCAAAGGTGAAGACGCCGTAATTCCCGGCACCCGGTTGCCTCCGACGCCCTTCACGGCTACCTTGGCCAAGAGGAAGAGGCGGTCGCGCCCCGCCTTTCGCGTTCTGAAGGACCACTCCGGATCGACCTATCATGACGAACGACGCTCCTCGCCACCGCCGAGCCCTTCCGACCCTGGCAGTTCTGGCCTTGCTTGCCACTCCGGCCCTCGCTGATCCACCAAATCCGACACTGGGAACGATCGAGCGCAAGGACGCCCGGTTCGATCGCCTGATCCCCAAGGACGCGGTCATTGAGCAACTGGCCAAGGGGTTCATCTGGGCCGAGGGACCCGTCTGGATTCCCAAAGGAGATTATCTACTCTTTTCCGATACACGTCAGAATACCGTGTTCCAGTGGAGCGAGAGCGGCGGCGTGCGGTCGTTCCTCAAGCCCAGCGGCTACACCGGCCAGGCCCCTCGTGACGGCGAACCAGGTTCCAACGGCCTGATGCTCGACCTTGCCGGCAACCTGGTCCTCTGCCAGCACGGCGACCGCAGAATCGCCAGGCTTGAAGAAGGCGGACGATTCACTACCCTGGTGGATCGTTATATGGGCAAACGTTTAAACAGCCCCAACGACGGCGTGTACAAGTCCAACGGCGACCTTTATTTCACTGACCCCTCGTACGGCTTGCTCAAGCTCAACGACGACCCTGCCAAGGAACTGCCGTTCAACGGCGTCTACCGCCTGGCCAAATCGGGCGAGCTGACACTCTTGACCAAGGACCTGACCTTCCCCAACGGCCTCGCCTTCTCTCCCGATGAGAAGACGCTCTACATCGCCAACTCCGACCCCAACCGCGCGGTCTGGACGGCCTACCCGGTCCTGGACAACGGCTTGGTCGGCCCCGGCAAAATTTTCGCCGACGTCACGGCCTTGACCAAGACCAAGAAAGGGCTGCCCGACGGCCTGAAAGTCGACAAAGACGGCAACATCTTCGCCGCCGGCCCCGGCGGCATCCTCGTCTTCGCCCCCGACGGCACCCACCTGGGCACCCTCGACACTGGCGTGCCCACCGGCAACAGCGCCTGGGGAGACGACGGCGGCACCCTCTACATCACGGCCGAGTCGAGCCTCTGCCGGGTCAAGACCAGCACCAAAGGGCCAGGATTCTGAACCGATTGCGCAGGGCCGTTTGAGAATCAAACCTTGCCGTGATCCCTAGAATAGAATGCAAGGCCACGCTACGCACGGCCGAACGGCCGGCGACTCGGAAACCGGATCGCGAGACGAAAAAAAAAGGAACGACCACCGATGAATCAAGCCACCTTCGGCGCCGGTTGCTTCTGGGGGATCGAAGAAGCCTTCCGCAAGGTCGAAGGCGTCGTCAAGGCCACCTCCGGCTACATGGGGGGCCACCTCGACGCCCCGACTTATGAAGACGTCTGCACCGACGCCACCGGCCACGCTGAAGTCGTCCAGGTCGAATTCGACCCGGCTCGCGTCACTTACGACCAGCTCCTTGACCTCTTCTGGCAGATCCACAACCCCACAACCCTGAACCGGCAAGGGCCCGACGTCGGCACGCAATACCGTTCGGTGATCTTCACCCACGACGAACCGCAGCAGGCGGCGGCCCTGGCCTCAAAAGCGCGGGTTCAGGCCGAAGGCCGCTTTCCCGGGCCGATCGTCACCGAGATTACCCCCGCGCCCCCGTTCCACCCCGCCGAGGAATACCACCAGCGCTACCTCGCCAGGCGCGGTCTCTCAAGCTGCCACCTCCCCTGATCGATCGCCCTGGGCTCCGACTGCGTCGGGAACTCAGCCGCTCTCCGGGCCGTGCGCACTTGTTGCGCGCAGATCGGCGGGCTTCACCCGCCCTACCATCCGATGAACGAACTACCGCCGCTGCGCAGCACTTTGACCGATGAAAATGATGGCGTGCAATTACGAAAGCTCACCGTCGGGACAGTCCGAGTAATTTACCCCATCTGCCATCACTTCCCCCATTTTCTGAGCAATCCACCTGCCATTTTGGCAGTTGCGATGGCTTCACGGCTCACTCCGAAGAAGATCCTCGCTCACGCGTCGGGCTTCGATGCCGGACGCGTGAGCGAGGGGCGACTATCTTCCGGGATTGAAACCTGACGCGTGAGCGAAGCCCCCATTTTCTGAGGAATCCACCTGCTATTTTGACTGTCGTGACGCGGCCTCTGGTCACAGGCTTAGAGCAAGGGAGAAAGCAACCGAAAAACATCGTGCATTAAGATCTTAGCGCTCCCGTTGGTGACGCGGTAGGGGCGGCAATCGGTCATCAAGGCGGTCATCCAGGCGGCCGTTTGCTCAGCCAGAGATCGGGAATAGAAGAACAATGAGACCTCGTAATTCAGAAAGAGGCTGCGCATGTCCATGTTCGCCGTGCCAATGATGGCCAGATCATCGTCGATCAAAATGGCCTTGGCGTGGACCATCCCCGCCGTGAACATCAGGATCGTTCCGCCCGAATCGTGGACCTCGTGAAGATAACTGCCCCTGGCCAGGTCGGCGATGAGGTGGTTCGACCGCGCCGGCACGACC
>JBDTIR010000232.1:0-5356 GCA_039936275.1 Isosphaeraceae bacterium
GGTCGGCGATTGTGGCCACGTTGACCCACCAGGCGCGACGGACCAGGTCAACCGGCATCCGGTCGATCGCGGTCTGGTAGCACTGCGACGCCTCGTCCCAGCGTTCCTTGAACGCCAGGGCCTCGCCCTTGGCCGCGAGCGCGAGCGGTGGTTGCGAGTCGTCGCCGGGGCTGGCGATCAGCAGGTCGAGCGCCTGTTCGGCGTCGGGGCTCTCGTTCTTGCGAAGCACGCGATAGGCGGCCAGGGTCGCGACCGGCGAGCCTCCCAGCGTGCTGGACCACTGCGCGAACGACCAGCCGTCGTGTTCGGCAAGGTCGGCGACGACCCGGGCGACCCGGGCTTCTCCAGGTAGTAAGAACCGACGGGTCTGGGGGTCGAACGTGAGGATCTGAGCGCCGTTGGGGGCGGTCGTGGCGGCCAGCGCGATCGCCTGGCGATCGACCTCAAGCGCGGCGTCGGTCTTACCGGCGTCGAGTAACTGGCGAGCGGTCCAGGCCAGGGCGATCACGTCTCGGCTCAGGCCGAGGCTAACGATTGCCGCGTCGGGTTGCGGCTCGCCACGAGCCGAAGTCGCCCTGCGGGCGCGTGCGTAGCGGACCTCGCGATTGAGCGGCGAGGCGTGGCGGGCCGTATGCAAGAGGAACTCAACCCGTTCCTCGGCGTCGGGGTCGGCCGCATCGCGCGCCGAGACGAGGGCCTGAAGGCTAAGATGGTCGGCGGTCGATCGCCACCAGGTCGGTTCGGCGGGAACGGTCGGGTTGTCGCCGAGCACAGGGCCGTCGGGCAAGGTCTCATGTTCCAGGACCCGGTCGGCGATCAGGCCGGCGGTTCGGTCGTCCTGTCCCCAGGTCCAGGCCAGGGAGACCCCGAAGCCGCCGACGGCCAACGTGACCAGGGTTGCCGGCAGCCAGACCAGCCAGAGCGGCAAAGTCCACTGCTCAGGCGCCCGACCCACGGTTGGCAACGGGCGAGCGGCGGCCCGCTTGGCCTGGCGCCGAGGCGTCGTCCGTCCTTCAGGGCGGGGACGGACCCCCTGGAGAATCCGGGTCGCGGCGGGCCAGGGGGCTGTTGCGCCCTCCTCGGTCGCTTCGAAGGGCGTCGGTTCGTTGGGCAACGGCCGAGGCGTGCGGAAGGGCGTTTTCGGGGTGTTGAACGTCTTTGTGGGCGAATCAGTAGGCTCGGCGATGTCAAAAAAGGGCGGAGGTTCGGCGACCGTCGAGAACCCTGGCCCCGGTTCCGCCCCTGGCCAGGTCGCGGGCGGCGCAAACCCCTGATCGCCCTGTGTCCCGGTCGCTTCGGTCTGGGAAACCTCCGGCGCGATTGTGGGAGGTTCCAGGTCGACGGTTCGAACCGAGCCGAGCTTCGGTCTCGGGGCCTTGGTCCCGGGCGTCGCGGCCCGTTTTGCCCTGGCCTGGTTTCTGGGCGGCTCAGCCTTGGCGGAGCGCCCGGGCGCGGGTTCCGGCTCGACGGTCGGGGTGGGCGTGGCCGCTGTCGGCCTTGGATCGATCCTTGCCAGTTCGGTCCCTGGCGGGCGGTTGGCGGGCGGCGTCTTGGGGGCGGTCGCTGGCTCAGAGATGGCGACGTCGAAGTCGGGTTCAGGGTCACCTTCCCAGGCGGCGCGGAAGTGCGAGACTTCGGGATCGACCGTGGGCGGTTCGGAGCGGTTCGGTTCGACCTGAGTCGGGACTTCGGGAACCGTTGCCGGCGCTGATCCAGACGTGTCTGCGGCAGGTTCGTCTGGCCGACCGGGTCGGGTGGTTGGCCGCGTGATCGAAACCCGATCCACACTGGGCGGCGCGGGCTGGCCTGGACCGATCGCGCTCTGACTGCGGAGTGATTCGCCGGCTGCGCGCCAGCGGGCTTCCCAGCGCCGCTCAGCTTGCCGGGTCTTCAGCCAGTGCTCGCGCTGTTCTACCTGGGCTCCCCAGGTTCTTGGCCGGGCGCGCTCGGCGTCGATCCCGCTGCCGGCTGTCCAGGAGCCGAGCGTGGCGGTGGGATCGGTATAGGCGCGGCCCACGAACAGCGAGGGGCTGGTCGGCGAGGGGCCTGGATCATTCGGAACGGCCGGTTGGATCAGGATCGGCGGATCGGAGGGCTCGAACGAGGCGACCTCGGTTCCCGAAGGGCGGAGGGTTAGCCGGTGCTCGCCGACCCGCAGCGGAAGGCCCAAGGGGAGCGGGCGCTGGGCGTCCACCAGACGGCCTTCGATCGCCAGCACGCCCGGCGGGCCGACCGGCTGAATGTGCCAGGTTTCGCCGCGGCGGCGGAGCAGGCAATGGACCTCGGCCAGGGTAGGACCATCGAGCCTGACTTCGCACTGCGGACCCCGTCCGATCCTGACCGAGAGGCCGGTCAGGGCGACCACCCGGACCGTCGGCGCGGCTCGTGACTGGATATGAAGCTCAAAGGTTCGAGTCATTGTGGGTCGGCCTCGTGCCTTCTACGTTTTGGATCCGTCAACGCGGTCGGTTCGCGACGAATCAAGTCCGAGCGAGGAACAGGTCGGTCCCGCCGGCCAGCCAGCGGTTCCAGGTCCCGGCCAAGGCGCTTGCGGCCAGGGCGACGGCCGCGAGTTCGATTGACCAATGCAAAGTTGAAAATGTGATAAAACACATCGCCGAGCCAATCAAGGCGAAGGGCAAGGCGCGGTCGGCCGTGCCGACCCGTCGGATGGCCCCCGGGAGGCGAATCAGGCACCAGAGCCCGCCCAGGGCCGTCAAGATCAAGGCTGCCGCGCCGCCTTCGACGCCCCACTGAAGCAGGCTGCTCTGCGCGGTGTTCGAGGTGAGGTCGCGCCCTTTGTAATAGGGGAAGACCGCCTGGAAACTGCCCATGCCCGAGCCCAGAATCGGGAAATCCGCCAGGATTCGGGCCGAATCGATCCAGGTCTGCCGCGCCTCGTCCAGGGTGGCCGGGGTCGTCAAGGGGCTGCTGCCCGGCGGATGGCCCCGGGAGTTGCCCAGGGTCACGCCCAGACCCAGAATCAGCAAGACGCCCAGAGTCAAGGCGACCGCGTTCCAGCGCAACCCCGAAGCCCGGGCAGCCGGCAGGCCCGCCAGTAGCAAACCCAACGCGAACGGCAAGGCCAACCAAGGGCCCGCTACCAGGCCGACCACTCCAGAGCCGGCCAGAACCAGGACATAGAGGAAGAGGACCAGGCCGGCTTGACCGGAATTCCTCAAGCGGGTCCAGGTCCCTTCCCGACTGCCTCGGGGCGCCAGGGCTTGAAGGGTCAGGCCCAGGGCCAAGGGCAAGGCCAGGGCCCCGAGCGCGAGATAAGCCCCGGGCCCACCCATCAGGCTGCCGATCAGGAACGGCGGGTCGGGCTGAGCCACCGCCCAGACCGTGCCGCCTCGCCCGGATTCGGTCGCGAGCCGAAGCACGGAAACCCCGGGCGCGTGCAGGGCGTCGGCGAGCGAAGGGGCCCAGGGGGCTCCTTTGCCGGGTTCGATCGTCCCGTACAGGCCCCCGGCGTCTACGGTCAGTTGCACCAGGGCGAACACGGTATTGATGAAGAAGGCCGCGACGATGCTTCCCCAGATCACCAGGGCATGCCCCAGGCGATCGGCGAAGTGGGCCGCCACGCAAAAGAGGGCCAGGCACCCTGCTGCTCCCGCCAGCCATCGCAAGGTTGCCGGGCGGTCCAGGGTCGCCGGGGTTCGCTCTCCCGAAGGTTCGGGCAAGGCGGCTGAAGGGTCGTCGGTCAAGACCCGGTCAGACAAGACCCCAAGGGAATGCGCCGCCCTAGCCCTGGGGGCGAGCCGAGCGGCCAATCTGGCGGGCAAGGGGGTCAACTGGATCAAGCCGAGCATCAAGGCCATCAGGCCCAGGGTTGACAGTGGGCTTTTGAGCAAACGCCAACGGCCCAGAAGCAAGACCCGAACGAGCCAGGCCAGGGCCAGCGCCGTGAGCAGAAACGCCAGGGCCGGACGGGCCCACCAGACCTCGCCGCCGAAAGCCAGGGCGGCCCCCAGGACGGTCGTCGCCACCAGGGCGGACAGAACGCGGTCGGTCATCAAGAGCAGTCGAGGCCGCAAGTTCACGAGGAGCATCTCCAGGCTCAGGCACCCGTCGCGGAGGCCGACGCTCTAGCGTCGGCTGCGCGGTCGGTGGGGGCGTCCAGGCCCCTGGTGATCCGTTCTTCGGCACGGTTGGCGGCGTCTGGTCCGTAGCTATACGGCGTGTTTGGCCCGTAGCTCGACCAGTTCTTGAGGTCGTCGGTCAGGCCGTTGAACACGACGCCGGCAATCGGCACCCTGGATTGTTCAAGCATCCCCTTGGCCCGCTGCAACGGGCGCAGCTCGTGTGCTCCGGAGCGGACGACCAAAAGCGAGGAATCAACCACCTGGCCGAGCATCCGGCAATCGGCCAGTCCCAAGACCGCCGGACCGTCGAGGATCACCCGGTCATAGGAACCGGCCAGGGCGGTGACAAGCTGACGTAATTCCAGGCTGCCCAGGATCTCGATCGGCGTGCCGCTGGGGTCGCCGGTGGGCAGGAAATCCAGGTTGGCGATGTCAGTCCGGACGACCGCCCGTTGCCAGGGGAGTTCCCCTCGAAGGCAATCCACCAGGCCGACGTTCGCCTCGTCATTGTTGAAGACCTCGCCGAGGCTTGGCCGCCGCAGGTCGCAGTCCATGAGCAGGGTTCGCTCGCCTGCCCTGGCGCAGGTGGCGGCCAGGTTCAGGGCCGTGGTGCTCTTGCCTTCGCCGGCCTTGGCGCTGGTGACCAGTAAGGTGATGAGCGGTCCTTGCCGACCGTTGACCCCCAGCAGGCTGGCTCGGAGATTGCGGTAGGCGTCGGCCGCGGGAGAGTCAGGGTCGCCAGGCGTCCAGAGGTGGCCGCCGCGATGCACGCGGGCGAGCCTTTGGATTCTCGGGACGACGCCGAAGAGCGGCAAGGAGAGCCCCGAGGTCAGGTGCTCGGGCACTTTCACCCGGCGGTCGATCCATTCCAGGGCGCAGACCAAAGCGATCCCCAGGCCGACGCCTAGCACGATGACGACGACGAGGTTGCGGGTCCTGGCCGGGCCGCTCGGGCTGGTGGGCTCAGAGGCCGACTGGATACCGTTGACCGGCTCACTCTGGGCGTCGGCCAGCATCTGGAAGGCCTGGAGCCGAGACTTCATCGTGGTGATTTCTTGCGCCCGCTCTTCGCGTTGACGGACCAGGGCCTGGTATTTCTGGTACGTGGGCATCGTCGATTTCATCTGATCGAGCAGGCCCCGTACCTCGTTCTCGATCTTGTGGATCTCGTCTTGGGAGCGGGTCAGGGTCATCCTTGAGAGATCAGGGGCGAGCGAGACCGGCTGGTTTTGCAGGCGGTCAAGTTCCGCGCCAACGTCCTGAATCTTGCG
>JBDTIR010000233.1:0-6591 GCA_039936275.1 Isosphaeraceae bacterium
GTCCGAGATCGTAAGATTCAGGGCGTGGACGAGCGACTGGAGAAATCTCCCTTCGCGCGTGATTTCCGCGTTCCATGCTTCCAGAAGGCGAGATCGCCTCACCCTCGTTCGCTGATGAAACGCGATAACGAGGGTGAGGTGTTGGTCAAGTGATCCGGCCCGAACGAGTCCCCCGTCAGAGACGAGGGCGAGGTTCCAATTTCAAGGGCCGGGAGAGCGGTGCGGTGAGGCCTGCGGGAGCCCCTTGATTCCAACCAAGGGTCCTTGGCCCGACCGCTCAGCTCCGGCTTCGGCCCTGGGTAAATTCGTAGTCCAGAAGGGTGCCCCGGCCTTCACCGGCGTCGGGCGCCTCACTCTGTTGGCTGACCCGGGTTTCGGGCGCTTCAAGCTCGACTTCCCCCGCGTCGGGGGCTTCCACGTCGATCTGCTGGATAACGAGGGGGTCCGCCGAATCGTCGGCCGGACGGTTGCTGATCGGTTCTGACAGGGGGCGCATCAACGTCGCCAAGGGACACCTCCCCGCGCGGCGCGGGCTAATCCTTGGGAAAGGGGGTCATCAATCCGCGTGCGGGACCGAAAGAGGGGGAACCCTTCCCGGGGCCGGTCGTTTCCTCTCGACCGGCTCCACGCCTACCCGGACAATAGGTTGGCGTCGAGCATCCACAAGCTAATGGAGCGATCACCGCGTCCCCCTCGACGTTTGGGATTCTCGAATGGAAAGGTGACCGGAACCAGAACGGTTCGCCAGAATGCTCTTATACTTAGTGTACGCCCTCGACACAGGCTCGGCCAGCGAAAACTTGGCGCGATCGCTCCGAAACGTCCAGTTTGTCGTTTGCCCTTTGATCGTTTCGACCGGCCCTCCCAGATCGGGGACCCAATACCCATGCGAATCGGCATCCTCTCTGACACCCACGACCACCTCAACCGCACGGCCAGGGCCGTCGCCTTGCTCAAGTCCGAAGGGGCCGAGGCCCTGATCCACTGCGGCGATCTGACCACCCCCGAGATTGTCCACCAGTGCGCCGAGCTGCCCAGTTCCTTTGTTCTGGGCAACAACGACTTTGACGAAGTCGGCCTGCGCGCGGCGGTTGAACTCATCGGCGGCGTTTTTCTCGGCTGGGGAGGCGAGGTGATCCTGGGCGATCGGCGGATCGCCGTGACCCACGGCGACTCGACCAAGGAGATGCGCCGATTGGCGGCCGAAGGCCCTGATTACCTCCTCTTTGGCCACACCCACCAGCCAAGCGACCGCCGAGACGGCCCGACCCGCTTGATCAATCCGGGGGCCTTGCACCGCGCCCGGACCTGGACCGTCGCCGTGCTCGACCTGGCGACCGATGATCTTCACCTTTTGACCGTTTCCTGAACTTTTTTGGAAACATCTTCGCATTTCGATCTAGGTCGGTGGCGACGACGACGGTATCATTTACCTAAGGAGCCGAGACCCCCTTGGCTGGCGGTGCCCAAAAAACGGGCCAAGGAGCGGGCGATTTCCGTCCCGGCGACCTCGTTTTGCGGCCTTGGAGTCGACGCGCAAACGGGATGCCTTTTGGGATTCGTCGCCTTGGTCGCGGTTCGACTTCGGAACGGAGTAAAGACGATGCGCCTCTGCCTGGTCGAAGATCATGCCGTCATCGGCCTTGAGCCGTTGACCCTGAACCGTCCGGTGTTCGACTTGCTCCTGGGCAATAGCACCCTGGAAACCAAAGTCGCCCGGGCCCTGGGCGTCGGCCCCGGCCCTGCCCGTCGGGGCGCTCTGGTCCGGCCGCACCTGGCGGCCAGCCGACGCGAGCGCGATCCGCACACGGTCATCAATGATCACGACTGGCTGGCGCGCGGGCCGGTCCTCATCGCCAACGCCCGCTGGGTCCCACCGGCCGATTTCGTCCTGCCCGACGACGGTTTGCCCTGGCTGGGACTCTGCGACGGTCAAGCGGCCATCGCCTTCGTCGGCCCCGAGCACACCGCCGGACTCAGCCCGCATAATGTCGACGCTTGGTTCGATGAACTGCAAAGCCAGGCCGACTGCCTCGACCTGGGCGGTGAATGGATCAATCGCCCCTGGGACCTGGTGGCTAAAAACGAGGCCCACCTGGTCCGCGACTTCGCCCAGAGGGGCAAGGTCGGCGTCAGCAACCGACACCTGGCCGCCATTGCCCTGGTCGGCCCCGCCGAACGGTTGTTCATTCATGAATCGGCCCGAATCGACCCCTATACCGTCTTCGATACCACCGCAGGGCCGATCACCATTGAGGCCGGCGTCGTGGTGCAATCGTTCACACGCATTGAAGGACCTTGCCACGTCGGCCAGGACACCCAGCTCTTCCGTGCCAACCTGCGCGGAGGCGTCACCCTCGGCCCCAACTGCCGGATCGGCGGCGAGGTCGAAGAGGCGATCGTCCTCGGCCACTCGAACAAGTATCACGACGGGTTCCTCGGGCATGCCTACGTCGGCGAATGGGTCAATCTCGGGGCCATCACGTCCAACAGCGACCTGCGCAATGATTACGGCGAGGTCTTCGTCCCGCTCCAAGGGGACCCGATTCCGACCGGCCTGGCGAAGGTCGGCTGCTTCCTGGGCGACCACACCCGCACCGGCCTGGGCAGCATGCTCAACACCGGCACGTCCGTCGGCCTGATGTGCAATCTCTTGCCGGCCGGCCGGCTCTTGCCCAAGCACGTCCCCTCGTTCTCGGCTGTCCTTTACGGTCGCGTCGCTCCCGGATTCTCAATCGAACAGATGTTCGAGACCGCCAGAACCGTGAAAGGCAGGCGCGGCGAGTTGTTCACCGACGTTGAGGAACAACTCTACCGCGCCTTGTTCGAGCAAACCCGCCTCGAACGCGAGCGCGCTTTTCAGAAGGCCAACGACCGTCGCGGCGATTCCTGGCCCCTCGTCAACGACCGCGCCCACCCCTTGAGCCCGGCCCTTTGATTGCCCGAGCCACATTGTTGATTATTGATGATTTCGGAGACTCATCGCTCATCTCCACCAGACTTCCGAGTGCCACCCTTACGCCGTTAACCGTGGGCGAGAGTGGACCCCCGGAAACTGGACGATCGGTGTGCCAACTGGCCCGGTCCACCTCTTCTGACCGCGACTTTGAAAGCCCTTGGCATCGCCAGGCGGGACGACCGGGGCCGTACGTTCGATGTGCATGCGCTCCTTTGACAACTTTTGGCACGCTCCCGAGTCGTGGCGGTCCACCGCTCCGGAAGGCCCAAGCCGTCATGCGGCATTCCGACCCGAGCTTGACCACGAACCTCGACACCGACCCCAAGCTACTCGACGTGCATGGCGGATTCGACGCCCCGCCCGGTTACTCGCTCGACACCAATACCGAGCCACCGGGACCGACTCGGACGGCCGGAGTTTCGTTGCACTCAATGTTGCCGGGAATCACGGCAACGGGCGACAACCGGCGGCAATCTCTGGCGATTTGAACACCATGGGCACGACTTTGACCGGATCGAATCCGTTCGTCGTAAGTGCCAGTCCTGTCAAAGCAAAAGGACCACTAACAATCGCTGTTAGTGGTCTTTTGCAAGTCGGGGCGACAGGATTTGAACCTGCGACCTCTTGACCCCCAGTCAAGCGCGCTAGCCAAACTGCGCCACGCCCCGAGCCTCCCAAGGCTTTCGCCGAAGGTCTGCTTATTGTATGATTCCCGGGCCGGCTGTCAATGCGGGTCTGCTGAGATTCAAGGGGAAAGGAAGAACGCGTGCAGTTCGCGGATCGTCTGAGATTGGCTCTGAGAGCGAGGGGCAACGCGGTCGTGGTGGGGATCGATCCTCGTCCGGAGTGCTTGCCGTCGGGGTTTCTTGATCGGTTTGACGCCAATCGGGCGGGCGTCGCCTCGGCCTTGGAGGCGTTTGGCAAGGGGGTTGTCGACGTCGTCGCGGCGCGGGTGCCGGCGGTCAAGTTTCAGGCCGCCTTTTATGAAGCGTATGGGCCCGAGGGGCTCGCCGCCCTTGACGCGACGGCCAGGCACGCCAGGGCGAGCGGCTTGATCGTGCTCATGGACGGCAAGCGCAACGATATTGGCTCGACGGCCGAAGCCTATGCGCGGGCCTATCTGGGGCGGGTCCAGGTGGGCCAGGGGGTCGAGCCGGTCTGGGAAGCCGACGCCTTGACGATCAACCCCTATCTGGGTAGCGACGGCGTTGCGCCGTTCGTCGAGGTGGCCGCTCGGGAAGGTCGGGGGGTCTTCGTTCTGGTCCGGACCAGCAACGCCTCGGCCGGCGAGTTTCAGGATCTCATCGCCGACGGCCGCCCGGTCTACCGCCACGTTGCCGAGCGACTGGCCGGATGGGCCAAGCCGCACCAGGGGGAGTCGGGCTACAGTCTGGTGGGCGCCGTGGTCGGGGCGACCTATCCCGGCGAACTCGCCGAGCTGCGCGCGGCCTTGCCAGGCGTAATCTTCCTGGTGCCTGGCTACGGCGCCCAAGGAGGCACGGCGGCCGACGTCGCCGCCGCGTTCGACGACCAGGGCCTGGGCGCGATCATCAACAGCTCGCGAGGCGTGACCTTCGCCTATCAACGTCCCGAATTCCGAGACCGCTCCAAGGCGGACTGGCAAAGGGCCGTTGACTCAGCCGTGGTCGCGATGATTGACGACCTCGCTGAGCATACGCCCGCCGGTCGCCTGCGATCAACACAAACGGACAAGACGCCTTGATTTGATCGAGATCGTACTGACGCAATCACATGTGATATGGATTATCCACAAATGAAACAGTCTTTCTTGGTCAGTCCTTTGGTTCGGGTGCTGGTGCTCGTCATTGTGTTCGGGACCGCCGATTCGTTGGTGGTTGCGGATGAACCGCGAGCGCACGTCTCTGCCAACGTGCAAATCGTCGTGAACAACCATCCGTTTGGCGACACAAACGGATCTTCTGTAGACCTGGGACGGTCCGGCAAGCTGACGTGCGGTCACCCTGGACACGTTTCGGACGTCGCCTGGACGCTCTTGAGTTCAAGCCCGAACGGCGACGTTTCTCGGACATCCCGCGCCTCTCCTTCGGACCTGGACAACTCCGCGACCGATCACAAGGAAATCACCTACGCCGGTGTTCCGCTGTTGGCCTGGCGGGACGACCATCAGAAAATCAGCCTCCGCCCGAATTCGGACCAGAAGGAGACGGCGGCGGGACTCGCCCGTACCCTTCTGGACGACTCCAAGGCTCGCGAGCAGCGCGAGGCAATCATCGGCGACCATCCCGAGTTGGCTGCGGCCTTGATCGCCGCGATGGTTGCTGACTTGCCCAAGGACGCCAAGGAAGAGTATCGCCGGATTCCCTGGATCTGGCGGGTCGCGATCGCCAGCGGCAAGCGCAATGACGCCGAGGAGCTGCGGCGGCTTTTGGCCGTTTCGCTGCCGGCCGACGAGGCGCCCCTCGACGACTGGCGGGCGGTGGTTCTCGGCGGCGGCCTGATCAACGGAATCAGCCAGGCAGGCGACTGGCCAGGCGAACGTCTGGAACACGTCCTTCAAGGGCATCCCGAGCTTGAGGCCCGCTGGCGGCGTTCCGTCGATCTGGCGGCGGTCATGGCCGATGACGACCGGGTTCGGTCCGGAACCCGCTACGATGCGCTCCGGATGCTCGGGGCCGAACCCTGGGACCGTCGAGGTGCGCAGCTCTTTCGATACCTGCTCAAAGGGGTCCACCCTGAGTTGCAACAAGGGGCCGTAAGTGCCCTGGCCGACGTCCGTTCACCATGCACCGGCCAGGCCCTGCTTTCCGGCTTGCCCCACTATTCCGTCGCCAACCGCGCCTTTGCGCTAGACGCCCTGCTGCGCGATGACGGGCGGACGTCGGCCCTGCTCGACGCCCTGGCCGACAGCCGCCTCCGCCGCGACGACCTGGGCGCGGATCGGATCAAACGCCTGCTCCAGCACCCTGATGAAGCCTTGCAACGCCGCGCCATTGCGCTGCTTGGCGACTAAACGATGATCCAGGAAGAGACACGTAGGTAAGGATAGACAATTTGGGTGGCCGGCCAGTCCGTGAGCGACCGTGATCCCCGTCTTGTCCGAAGGCTGGATGCCGGAAAACGGCCCGTCCAGTTTGCTGAGCGAGGAGTGGAAACGGAGCACCACGCCACTCCTCGACTCATGGTTCCGGCACGTTTTTCAGTCAAAAATATGAACTGCTCAGAAAATACGACAACTGTCAAAGACGCAACTCAAGTTACAGCCAGTATTTTCATGAGTTCGGGTGCCGCCAGAATGGCGGCGTGACGGCTGACACCGAGTTTTCCTCTGAGCGATGCGGCGCGAATTTGTAGGATCGCTTCAGCTCCTTGACGGTAACCGTTCACAGGGTCAAATGCCTAAAAACAGGAAGTTTTTGGGATCATACATAGGATTTTATGGTAGTTTTGGATGATTATATGGATATTTTCTGAGAATTACCCCCTAAAAACAAGGAGTTTGACCCCGTGAACGGTTACCCTTGACGAGTTTCACATAGAGCCGCCAAGACGCAAAGGCAAGACGAGGCGCATTCACGCCGTGCTCGTTCCGTTCTTATTTGCGGAGGACTTGCTCGGTAGCCGCCAAGAGTTTTAAGAGCGTCCGAACAAAA
>JBDTIR010000234.1:0-4631 GCA_039936275.1 Isosphaeraceae bacterium
AGGCCGAAGAGGGTCAGGTTGTTCAGGCTGAACCCCATGCCGGCCATGACGGCGAAGGTGCCGATGATCGCCACCGGCACGGCGACCAGGGGGATGACTGCCGACCGCCAGTTCTGGAGGAACAAGAGCACAACCACCGCCACCAGGATGATGGCGTCGCGCAAGGTCTTGAACACCTCATTGACCGATTCCAGGATGAACGGCGTGGTGTCATAAACGATGGCGAAGTCAAGCCCGTCGGGGAAGCGCTGTTTCAGCTCTTCCATCTTGGCGCGGACTAGCTTGGCGGTCTCCAGGGCGTTCGAACCCGGGCGCTGATAGACCGACATGGCGACCGAGGGCTTGCCGTCGAGGGTGCAGGTCTGGTCATAAGCCTGGGCGCCAAGTTCGAGCCTGGCAACGTCGCGCAGGCGAATGACCCGGCCGTCCGGATCTGTGCGCAAGATCATGTCGCCGAACTGTTCGACGTCGGTGAGCCTGCCGAGCGTGCTCATCGTATACTGGAACACTTGGCCGGTCGGCACCGGCGGCTGACCGATCTGACCGGCGGCGACCTGCGTGTTCTGCTGCTGGACGGCCGAGACGACGTCGATGGCGGACATATTACGTGACGACATCTTCTCAGGGTCAAGCCAGACACGCATGCTGTAGTCGCGTTGACCGAGATACGTAATGTCTCCAACGCCGGGCAAACGTGAAAGCTCGTCCTTGATCTGGATCGTCGCGTAGTTACTCAGGTAGAGGTTGTCGCGGGTGCCGTCCGGAGAGAAGAGGTTGACAATGGTCAGGATACTGGGCGACTTCTTCTTGACCGTTACCCCTCGGCGCTTGACCAGTTCGGGCAAGATTGGCTCGGCCAGGGCGACTCGGTTTTGCACCAAGACCTGCGCCATGTTCAGGTCGACGCCGATCCGGAACGTGATCGTGAGCGTATAGTTTCCATCATTGGTGCATTGCGAGGACATGTACATCATGTTCTCGACGCCGTTGACCTGCTGCTCGACGGGCGCGGCGACGGTGTCGGCGACGACCTCCGCGTTAGCCCCCGGATAGAAGGCTGAGACCTCGACCGTTGGCGGGGTAATCTCGGGATACTGCGCCACGGGCAGAGTAAAGACGGCGATGCCACCGGCCAGGGTGACGACGATCGACAAGACCGAGGCAAAGATCGGGCGGTCGATGAAGAACTTGGAAAACATCGCGCGGTCCTCGGTCTCGAATCAAGCCTGATCGATGAACGCACCCGGCTCGTCGGCCAGGTCGGGGTCATGATGTGGGTGGCCGTTGGTGGCGACGGTCTGGAGATGGTCCAGCCCCACAGGCGCGGGGACGTGGCCGTTGGTGACGGGGGGCGCGGTTTTGGCAGGCGAGCGAGCCAGGCCGACGCGTCGGGCGGCGGTCCGAAGGTAGCCCAAGGCGAAGACGCCCAAAAACACCGAACTAACCATGCGAACCAGTCGAGAGCGGAAGATCGGCGTATCAGCCAGCCAGTCCACCAGGACGAAGAAGACGGGGGTCAGTACGATGCCGAAAATCGTCACGCCAACCATGCCGCTGAAGACGGTCGTGCCCAGGGTGTGCCGCATCTCGGCCCCGGCGCCTTGCGAAACCAAGAGCGGCACCACGCCCAGAATAAACGCCAAGGACGTCATCACGATCGGCCGGAGCCGCAAGCCGCAGGCGGTCAAGGCCGCCTCGCGCCTCGACATCCCTTCCTTCCGCCGCTGCGCCCTGGCGAACTCAACAATCAAGATCGCGTTCTTGCACGCCAGGCCGACCAGCACGACAAAGCCAATCTGGGTGAAAATGTTGATGTCTTGACCTGCCAGCCGCACCCCGGCGATTGAGCAGAGCAGGCAGAGCGGCACAACCAGGATCACCGCCAGGGGCAAGGCCCAGCTCTCATATTGTGCCGCCAGAACCAGAAAGACCATCACCACGGCGAAGGCAAAGACGATCATCGCCGTGTTGCCGGCTTGCAGCTCAAGGTAAGCCAGGGCGGTCCACTCAATCGCCATCGAGGGCAAGAGTTCCTCGGCCGCGAGTCGCTCCATCAGCTTGATCGCCTCGCCCGAGCTGACCCCCGGCGCGGCGGCCCCGTTGATTGGGGCGGCTGCGTACATATTATAGCGTGTTATCACTTGTGGGCCGTTTACGTCTTCAACCGTGGCCAACGCGCCGATGGGGACCATCAGCCCCTGGGCGTTGCGCACCTTGAGCTGCTTGACGTTCTCAACGTTGTTGCGGAACCGAGAATCGGCCTGGACGATTACCTGCCAGGAGCGGCCGAAGCGGTTGAAGTCATTGATATAGAGTGAACCAAGGTAGACCTGCAAGGCATTAAACAGGTCACGGATGGCGACCTGCTTGGTCATGCACTCGGTGCGGTTGACGTTAACGAACAGTTGCGGCACGTTGGCTCGAAACACCGAACTCATGCCGACCAGGCTGGGCTGTTCCATGGCGTTATCGACCAGGTTCTCGGTCTGTCCTTGCAGGGTCGAGAGGCTCGATTCACCTCGGTTCTCAACCATCAGTTGGAACCCGCCGGCGCGACCGACACCGCGGATCGGGGGCGGGCCGAGCACGGCAATGATGGCCCCCGGCACTTCCGCGCCAAACCTCTTGCGCAAGGTTGCCGCGATGGCCTCGCCGTGCTTCTCAGGAGGGCGGCGAGTGGCGAACTCGTCGAGAACCACGAACATCGAGCCGAAGTTTGAGCCAAAGGCGCTGAGCAAGAGAGACTGACCCGTGATCGCGTAGGTGTGGTGGACCCCGGGGATGGTAGCGGCGATCGTCTCGATCTGGTCCATGACCGCCTGGCTGCGTTCGAACGAGGCGGAGTCGGGAAGCTGCACGTTGAGCAGCAGATAACCCATGTCCTGAGACGGCACGAATCCGGCGGGGGTGGTGATAAACCCTTGATAGGTCAGGTAGAGCAAGCCGCCATAAACGACCAAGACCAAGACCATGCCTCGCAGCAGCACGGCCACGAGCCGGGTATAGACCTTGGTCGCCCAGCGGAAGGCGGCGTTGAACCCGGCGAAGATTCCAGCCAGGACCCAGTTGATCGGCCTCGCCAGCACCCAGCCGACGATCAAGCCCAGGGCGACCGCGCTCGCGATCACCGCCCATTCCAGATCTTCGGACACGATCACGCCCATGCCTCGCAGAAGCGGATGCAGCCGACCGACGAGCATGGCATTGCCGAGCCAGCCTCCAAGCAGTGCGATTCCCCAGACCGGCAAGGGTTCGGGCGGCTTCTCACTTGCTTCGGACTTCGGCTTCAGGAGCCAGGCGGCCAAGGCCGGACTGAGCGTCAACGAGCTGAGGGTCGAGATCACGGTCGAGGCGGCGATCGTCAAGGCAAACTGGCGGAAGAACTGACCCACGATCCCCGAGATGAACGCGCAAGGCACGAACACCACCGTCAAGACCAGGCCGATCGCAATGATTGGGCCGGAGACTTCCTCCATCGCCACCACAGTGGCATCGCGAGGCGAGAGCCCGCGCTCCAGGTGATGCTCGACCGCCTCGACGACCACAATCGCGTCGTCCACCACGATCCCGATGGCCAAGACCAGGCCGAAGAGGGTCAGGTTGTTCAGGCTGAACCCCATGCCGGCCATGACGGCGAAGGTGCCGATGATCGCCACCGGCACGGCGACCAGGGGGATGACCGCCGACCGCCAGTTCTGGAGGAATAAGAGCACGACGATCGCCACCAGGAGGACGGCTTCCTGAAGCGTCTTGAAGACCTCGCCGATCGACTCACGGATGAACGGCGTCGTGTCGTAGCTCACCTCGTAATGGAGGTCGGGGGGGAAATCTTTGGCCAGCTCGACCATCTTGGCCTTGACCATGTCGGCCGTGTCCAGGGCATTGGCGTCGGGTAGTTGGAAGATGGCGAGGCTGGCTGAGGGGCGACCACTGACCCGAGTGGAGATGTCCTGGCTCTTGGCCCCGAGCTCGACCCGGGCGACGTCCTTGAGGTGGACCACCCGCCCTTCGCGCGTGGTCTTGACGACGATCTTCTCAAACTGCTCAACCTCGGTCAGACGGCCAAGCGTGCTGAGGGTCATCTGAATCGCCTGGCCGTCGGGCACCGGGGGCTGGCCGATCTGGCCGGTGGCGACCTGTACGTTCTGCTCACGCAAGGCGGCGACCACGTCGCTCGCCGCCAGATTGCGTGAGGCAAGCTGCTCAGGATTCACCCAGACCCGCATGCTATAGTCGCGCTGGCCGAGCATGTTCACGTCGCTGATGCCTGGCAGACGGGCCAGCTCGTCCTTGAGTTGAAGACTGACGTAGTTGCTCAAGTAAAGTTGATCGTACTGCCCGTTGGGAGAGTTGATGGCGATGGCCATCAAGATGTCGGGCGATCGCTTGCGGGTGGTGACGCCGGCCTGCTTGATCACGTCGGGCAAGAGCGGCATGGCCAAGGCTGTGCGGTTCTGCACCAGCACCTGTGCCATGTTCAGGTCCATGCCGTGCTCGAACGTGACAGTCAAATTATAGGAACCTTCATTCGTGCATTGTGAAGACATGTAAAGCATGCCTTCGACACCGTTGACCTGTTGCTCGATCGGGGCGGCGACCGTCTCGGCGACGACCTGGGCGCTGGCCCCCGG
>JBDTIR010000235.1:0-19556 GCA_039936275.1 Isosphaeraceae bacterium
CCTAAGAGACCAACGTACGCCGTCGCCAGGATCGTGCCGCCGATCGTCGCCATCGTGCCGCCTGGCTTGTCAAACTGCACACTCTGGGCAATGAACGAGTACATCACCACCGCGACAAACCCGCAGAGCGGCCAGGCGAGCCAGTGGATCGGGGCCAAGGGGTCATGCGCGGCACTGTCAAGGTAATCAGGGCGGTTCAAATGGGCGACGATGTGCGGCGCCCAGTTAATCAGGACCAGGGCCATCACCCCGCCGAAAACCGTATTACCCGACGGCCGCGCGCTGGTCGCGTTCAGAAGGCCGACGACCTCAAGCGACGTGAACCCCATGCCCAGCAAGGCCGTCAAAAACCAGAACGGATACCAGGGGGCGAACCACTCGTCGAGGAGCAGAACCGCAACGAAAACAGCGACGAGAATCGTCCCGGTCGCCAGGCGAGCGGCGAGCATGTTCACCTCGGGTCAAGCCTTTGGGCGTTTGTGCGCAATACGTGACGATCTTAACCGACCCGGGGTTACTCGGCACTCAAGACCCCCGTAGGCAGGCCACCGAATTTCCGCTGGCGTCCTGCAAAGGCCCGCAAGGCAGCATGCAAGTCCTCGGCTCGAAAGTCGGGCCAGAGCGTTTCAGTGACCCAGAGTTCGGCGTAGGAAATCTGCCAGAGCAAGAAATTGCTCACACGCATTTCTCCAGCCGTACGGATCAAGAGGTCCGGATCAGGTTGTCCGGCCGTGGAAAGGTACGAGGCGAATCTCGCTTCGTCCACCTGTTCCGGGTTCAGCCGCCCTTCCTGAATATCGCGAGCCAGGCCTTTGGCGGCGTCGGCCAGTTCGGTTCGGCCGCCGTAATTGATCGCAAGGCAGAGGACCAGGCCAGTGTTGCCGACAGTCATGTCCCGAGTGCGGTCGAGTTCGCGCAAGACGTCGTCCGGCAAGCCGTCGCGACGGCCGATCATCGTCAGCCGGACGCCCTGATCCATCAACTCGGCCCGCTCGTCGATCAGGAAGTGCCGGAGCAAGCGCATCAGGAACTTCAATTCCCGAGGCGGGCGTTTCCAGTTCTCGACCGAGAGGCAGTAGAGCGTCAACTGGCCGAGCCCGAGTCGGCAGGCTTCCTCGACGACCGCGCGAACGCTCCGAATCCCTTGCCGGTGGCCGAGCACGCGCGGCAGGCCCCGCGCTTGCGCCCAACGACCGTTGCCATCCATGATGATCGCGACGTGCCCCGGCCGCTGCTCGGGTTGGAGGCCAAGCGCGGCGAGCGTTTGCATGCCTTCTTTGGAAATTTGAGCATGCGGCACGTGGAGATCCTTGACAGTGATCGAGAACGGCCCGTGTAGGGCGTGTTGCGGTACGCTGATCGTAATGGAATGGACGACCCGGGATTCCAGCGTGCCGCCTCCACGCTCTACGGATTCTCCTTTGTATAACTTACTCGACCGTCAAGGTCGCTCGCCGGTCGGGTCCGACCGAGACGATCGTCGCGGGCACGCCGACTTGCTTGGACAGGAACGAAACATAGTTTTGCGCCTCGGTCGGCAGGTCGGACCACAGCCGGGCAGCGGTCAAGTCTTGCGACCAGCCGGGCAAGGTCTCGTAAACCGGGTGGCATCGCTGGAGATCGTCAAGATGAGCGGGAAAGTCGTGGACCTTCTTACCGTGCTCATCCTCGTAAGCGACGGCCACTTGCAAGGATTCGATGCCGCTGAGCACGTCCAGAAGCATCACGGCGATCTCGGTCGCGCCGCTGATCCTGGACGAATAACGGACGGCGACCGCGTCGAACCAGCCGCAACGTCGAGGTCGGCCGGTCACGGTGCCGAACTCTTTGCCCACCTGGCGGATGCGCTCGCCGGTCGGGTTGTCTTGCTCGGTCGGGAACGGGCCGCCGCCGACCCGGGTCGTATACGCCTTGACGATGCCGATCCAGCGATCGACATGCCGCGCAGGCACTCCAGAACCGGCTACAATTCCCGCCGCACTGCTGTTGGAGCTCGTCACATAAGGATACGTGCCGTGGTCGATATCGAGCAACGATCCTTGCGCTCCTTCGAACAAGAGCCGACGTCCCTGGCCGAGCGACTCGTGCAACCAGGCGGTCGTGTCGCGGACGAACGGGCGGAGCCGATCAGCGTAGCCGAGATATTCGTCGGCCACGGCCACGGCGTCGAAGGGCTCAAAGTCGGGCAGCATGGCGGCCAGCATTCGGTTTTTGTAAGCGACAATCCGGCTCAGATGCTCGCGGAACCGCGTTGGGTGGTACAGGTCGGCGACCCGGACGCCGTGAACCCGGCCGACCTTGTCGCGATAGCAAGGGCCGATACCTCGACGGGTTGTGCCGAGGTGATCGGCCGCCGAGGCCGACTCTTCGGTCAGGCGCTCTTCGGCGATATGGTGCGGCAAGATCACATGCGCCCGGTCGCTGATCAAGAGTCGATTGCCAAAATCAACCCCCTGGGCCGAGAGCGTCTCGACCTCCTTGAGCAAGGCCGGCGGGTGAATGACCACCCCGTTGCCAATGACGCAGGCGATCCCTGGACGAAGGATGCCGGTCGGGATCAAAGAGAGCTTATACGTCATGCCGTCGGCGACGACCGTATGCCCAGCGTTGGCCCCGCCTTGATACCGCACGACGGCGTCGTGCTGGTCGCAGAGCAGGTCCACGATTTTCCCTTTAGCCTCATCGCCCCACTGGAGCCCCACCACGCTGGTCGATGACACGATGCACGCTCTCTCGGGATTCGGCCCGTATTCTCTTTGGCAATCCAAACAGAATAGCCTAATGGCCCGGGTGCGCGGAGTCAACGGGGCAAACCAGTCGATCGCGGGATGTTTGGCTCGACGACTGACACAGACGGCGTACTCGGCGCGGTTCGCGCAATCGGAGCGGCCGGCGGAACTTGACGACTCAGGAGCGTTCGAAGTTCCGCAAAAGAGATCTCCTTCAACCCACTGGGGCCGTGGCGTGCTCAAGATTGGGGGGCCCGGACTGGAATGGCATGGATTCCGCATGTGCCAGAAGCGTGAAATCCGGGCTGAGCTTGCGTCCTTTGAAATTCTGACGAGCTCGACCATCGCCTGGTAAACACACGTTCTTCGGGAAAGGTTGGGGAATGGACGCGATTCATAAGTTCACAGAACTGGAACCGGCCAGAAAGGCGTTCTCGCTGGTCGAGGAGTTCAAGAGGTTCGCCTTCAAGGGGAACGTCATTGACATGGCCGTCGGCGTCATCATCGGCGTCGCCTTTGGCAAGATTGTTGATTCCCTGGTCAAGCAAATCATCATGCCGCTGATTGCAGTGATCTTGCCCGGGAATCAGAGCTATCTGAAGTGGAAGTGGACCATCCGTGAGCAAGAGGTGTTGATCGGGCCGTTTCTGGGCGAGGTCGCCAACTTCCTGATCATCTCCCTGGTGTTGTTCCTGTTTATTGTCAAGTTTCTCGGCTGGATCATGAAATCCAGGAAAATGGAAGTGATCGCGCCGCCTTCCTTGACCAAGGACCAGGAACTTCTGGTGGAGATTCGCGACCTACTCAGGCAGGGACGGCCTTGACCTGACCTTGAAGGGCTCGTTCAGTGTGACACACAACCGTGGGTCGCCCCGTAGAGAATCTCATCGATTCGATCGTGCTCGTAAGGCCCTGAACCGGGTTATGAGCGGGGCGGTTTGTCATTTTTTTGATGAGTGTAGGAGTCGAGCTTCATGGCGAAGTTCTATACCGTGGCGTTTCGCCAGCAAGCCGAGGCCCAGTTTGGGGCCAGGCAAGCCACCGAGGTCGCGACCCGAGCGGCGGCGTCGGCCCGTCGGCAATTGATGCGGTCCCCGATCCAGACGCAACATGCGTTTGAACATCTCAGTGATCATTTTCGTTTAAACCCAAGCAAGCCGGCGCACGGCGTGTTTCTGGCGACATATCAACAGCCGGCCGAGTTAACCAAGCTGCTCCTCAAGGCCATTGACCGACCGGGGACCGAGCCGATGCTGTCGAAGTCGGATGACAACGACTGGGCGGTAGTGATCCAGAGTTGGTTTGGCGCGGGCAACCCGATTGGCTTCAGCGGGACCGGGCCCGCGAGGAGGGACCTGACGTACTTGATGATTCTGGTGGATTTGAATGGCGACTTGATCACGGCCTATCCGACGGCCGGATATCAGAGGCCGGGCAACCGGGTTTAGGCGATCCTGAACCCGGCCCTCTTGGAGAATTCCGAGGGGTCGGCTCATCAAGGTTTGCCCAGTTGGGCCGCTTGGTCCCACTTCAGGTACGCGGCAGTCTGCAATGGGTTGGCACCGTCGGGCTACCAGGAGTACACTCTGATTAGTATAGATTTCATTGGTTTTATAAAATGAATATTATGCTGCTATATTGATTATAATTAATAGATTTGCTCGATTGGCAGGGAGTGGGATGCGAGGAAGGCGTCGGCCTCGGCGCGATTGAAAACGCCGGTGGTGGTGCCGACGGCGCGGACGCAGCTCGCACCGATGGCGCTGGCGAGGGTCAGGCAGCCGAGTTCGTCGCGGCCGTCGAGCAAACCGGCGATGTAGCCGGCGTCGAAGGCGTCGCCGCCGCCAGAGCCGTCAACGTAGGTCATGGGGAAGGTTCCGAGTCGGACCTGGAGTGCGTCGGAGAGGGCAACGGCGCCGAGCTCGCCGCGAGTGACGACCACGCGACCGGCACCGAGGTCGCGGAAAACCTCGGCCTGGCGAACCGGGTCGACTTCGTCGAGGATCAAGGCCGCTTCGTCAGTGTTGGGCAGGAAGACGTCGGTATGAGGCAGGACCGGGCGAAGGTGGCGGAGGTAGTCGCCAGGGCCGGGGGTGGCGACGTCGAGCACGGTCATGACGCCGCGTTTGCGGGCCCGGGCGAATTGTTCAGCGAGAGCGTCAGCGTCGAGGCCGGGGAGAATCAGGAAGCCGCCCAGATAGAGGATGCGCGTTGAAGGGCCCATGGCCGCGTCGAGATCGGCGACCGAAAGGCCACGGTTAGCCCCGAAGGAGTGGATGAAGCGGCGATCTTGCCCTTTGACGTTGATAATGAGCGTCTGACTGGTCGCCCGCTCGGGATCGATCGCCAGGGCCTGGCAATCGACCCCTTGGGCTTCGAGGGTTTCGGCCACGAATCGGCCGAAGCTGTCGTCACCCACCTTGCCGCAGACTGCTGCGCGAACGCCAAGTTTGGCTAGATCCATCGCAGCGTTCGAGGCGCAGCCGCCGATGTTGAGCACCAATTCGTCCGCCATAACCAGTTCGCCCGCGGCGGGCAAACGGTGGATTGGTGTACACAGATGATCGGCGACAACGACGCCCGCGCAGACGACGGGGGCCTCGGTCAACGGTTGAGTAGCCAACGGCGCGGGCTCCCGGCTTCGGGTGGAAGAGCGTTCGGTCTTGAAGAGCGTTGGGTCTTGAAGGGCGTGTGAGTCACCTTGGAAATTCCAGACGGTCCTGGAATTCGGTATGGTCCACACGCCTCACAAGAACAATGGATTAACGGATACGGATCTATGTGTTTGTCAGTCCCGAGGCCCCGTCGGGGTTGTCGATCGAGGCGACGATCTCTTGATCGGGGAGGTCGTCAGCGTCGGGGTTGCCGGCGGGTTTGCCGATCAATTCGACGATCTCGGAGACCGAGAGGACCTCGCGTTCGATCAGGGCCTCGGTGAGTCGTTCCAACTCGTCGCGGTGTTCCTGAAGGAGCCGGTAGGCGTGATCGTCAGCCTCACGGAGCAGGCGGGCCACTTCTTCATCAATGAGCTGGGCGGTGTGCTCGGAGTGGTCGCGGACCTCGCTGATCTCGCGGCCGAGGAAGGGGTGTTCCTCGGACGAACGGAACGAGACGGGGCCGATGCGTTCGCTCATGCCAAGCTGAGTGACCATCTTGCGGGCAATCCGAGTGGCCTGGGACAGGTCCATTGAGGCGCCCGAACTGAGGTCTTGATAGACCAGGCGTTCGGCGGCTCGGCCGCCCATGGTCATGGCGAGGTAGGCGGTGAGCTGGCTCTCGCTATAGCCGAGGCGGTCTTCTTCCGGCAAGAGCTGGGTAACGCCGAGAGTGCGGCCCCTGGGGATGATCGTGACCTTGTGGACCGGGTCGGTCTTGGGGGTTTTCCAGGCGACGAGAGCATGGCCGACCTCGTGGTAAGCGGTGGCCCGCTTGTCTTTCTCGTTGATGAATTCCTCGCGGCGGGCACCCATCATCACCTTGTCGCGGGCGGACTCGAAGGCGTCGGCGTCAACGCTCTGCTTATCTTCGCGAGTGGCGACCAGGGCAGCTTCGTTGACCAGGTTGGCCAGGTCGGCACCGCTCATGCCGACGGTGCTGCGGGCGACGCTGTCCAGGTCCACGTCATCATTCAAGGGGATGTTGCGGGAGTGGACCTTGAGGATTTCCAGGCGGCCTTTCTTGGTGGGCAGGTCCACAGTGACGTGGCGGTCGAACCGGCCAGGACGCAAGAGCGCCGGGTCGAGCACGTCAGGGCGGTTGGTCGCGGCCAGGACGATGACTGTTTCGCCAGGGGTGAAGCCGTCCATCTCGGTGAGGATCTGGTTGAGCGTCTGTTCGCGCTCATCGTGGCCACCGCCAAGGCCGGCGCCTCGGACCCGGCCGACAGCGTCGATCTCGTCGATGAACAGGATGCAGGGGCTGTTTTCCTTGGCGGTCTTGAACATGTCGCGGACCCGGCTGGCACCGACGCCGACGAACATCTGGATGAATTCCGAGCCGGAGATCGAGAAGAAGGGCACCCCCGCCTCACCGGCCACCGCGCGGGCCAGAAGCGTCTTGCCGGTTCCTGGCGGGCCGTTCAGGAGCACCCCTTTGGGAATCTTGCCGCCGAGCCTCTGAAACTTCTCGGGGCTCTTGAGGAACTCGACGATCTCTTGCAGCTCGGCCTTGGCGTTCTCCAGGCCGGCGACCTCGTCAAAGGTGGTGCGCTGCTTGGACTTATCGTGCCGCTTGGCCGGGCTCTTGACGAAGTTGCCCAGCAAGCCGCCGTCGAACTGGTCGCGGGCCCGACGCATCATCATGTAGATCAGCGCGCCGAGCACGATCATGGGCAAGAGTACAGTGATCCAGACCAGAATCCCCGCGCCCGCTGGCGGAGTGGTCTCGATTCTGGCCGGCTGTCGAGGGACAACCTTGCCGTCTTTGTCCTTGCGGGTCGGAGCGCGCAGGTTGTCGATGACCGGCTGGATCGAGAACTCAGACGGGAAATAGGTCACGAACTGCTCAACGGCGCGCGATTGCGGGGCCTTCTGCGCCTGATACTGGGCTGCGTCGCGCAACTCGCCACGGATCTCCAGCCCTTGAATCCAGACGCTCTTGACGTTGTCGGCGTCCACCTGGTCATTGAACCAGTTGTAGCTGACTTCGACTTCGCTCCGGAAGAATGGATACTGATAGGCGATCAGGATGAATCCGGCGAACAGCAGGAGCCAGAGCCAGGGGGGCGCAGGTGGTCCTGCCGGACCATTGGGCTTGCGGAGCCCACCGGGCCGCCGGGGGGGATCTTGAGGAGGTCGGCTCTCCATGGGCGTCTTGTGCTCACTCGGTAAGATCGGCCTACCAGTTGGTAGCTACACGGCGGGCCGTCGGTTAATTCCAGTCAAATGGGTGATCATTAACGGGGATTGTAGCCGAAATTCCCGCCAATGTTCAGGGGGAACCGGCTGGGAGGTCTGGGAAATTTAGCCAAGGGTGGGAACAACGGTCCTGACATCAACGATGTCCTGATCCCTTCGCGGGATCTTAGTGGCCGACGGCTTCGAGCCATTTCTCGCAATCCATGGCCGCGGCGCAGCCGGAACCGGCGGCGGTGATGGCCTGGCGATAATGCGTGTCCACCACGTCTCCACAGGCGAAGACCCCCTCAATGTTGGTGGCGGTGCCGTAGTTGGGCAAGTCACGTAGGGTCAGGCCGTCGGGGGCCTCGATGCCGTCCCAGGCCAACGCCATGCGGTTCAGGAGGTATCCGGCGGGGGTCATCGCCAGTTGCCCTTTGAAGACGCTTGTATTGGGAATGTGGCCGATCGCCAGGAAGAGGCCGTCAATCGCCAGGTCGCGCTTCGAGTTGTCTTTCAGGTTCCGCAATGTGACCCCGCTGAGCACCTTGTACGGCTCGGTCTCGCCGATGACCGCATCGACGGCCGAATCCCAGGCGTATTCGATCTTGGGATTGGCGAAGATCCGGTCTTGCATAATCTTCGACGCCCGCAAGGCGTCACGGCGGTGGATCAGTGTGACCTTGCTGGCGAAGCGGGTCAGGAAGGTTGCTTCCTCGACGGCCGAATCGCCGCCGCCGACGACAGCGATCTCCTTGTCTTTGTAGAAGGCCCCGTCGCAGGTCGCGCAGGTGCTGACCCCTTGACCACGGAATGGGCGTTCACTTGGCACCTCGTCGAGCCATTTGGCCGAGGCTCCTGTGGCGACGATCAAGCCGTCGGTCAGGTAGTCTCGGTGTTCGCCGCTGGGATCGCCGCTGGGGTCGAGCGTGGTCGTGACCCGGAACGGTCGCTTCGAAAGGTCGGCCGAGATCACGGTCTCATACCGGCAATCAGCACCGAACCTCTGGGCCTGCCGGCGCATCAGGTCCATCAGGTCGGGACCTTTGACGCCTTCGGGGAAGCCAGGGAAGTTGTCAACGTCGGTCGTCCAGGTCAGTTGACCGCCGGGTTCCTTGCCCTCGAAGACGAGCGGAGACAAGTTGGCGCGGGCGGCATAAAGAGCGGCGGTCAAGCCCGCAGACCCGGACCCGATCACAATGACGGCGGAGTGAGCCATCGTTCCCCTCGCGCAAGCGTTTTAGTCGGGTCTGCAACGAGGCAAAAGTCGCCCCGACGCTCGACCCGTCGTATGGTCGGTTCGTTGACAATATTGCCCATTATTCCGTGCCGAGTCCGAAAAAGCTATCGAGGACAGACCAAAGGGGTCGGGTTTCGAGGCCATCGGATCGGAGAATCGTATCGAACTTGCCACATTTCGAGGTCGAACCGCAGCCACCATGACCTAGTCTTTGAAGGAAGGGCCTGTTCGAGGGGACGGGTCGGGGGGATTGGGAAGAGTAGGCATCAGGAGTGATCATGCCATGCTGGTACTGACCCGGAAGCTCATGGAGAAGCTGTACATCGGCGACGCGATCTGCGTGACCGTCGTGCGGATGGAGGGGGGCCAGGTCCGCCTCGGGATCGAGGCCCCTCGCGAGGTCCCGGTCGTGCGCGCCGAGTTGAAGCCCAAGACGCCTGGACCATCGCCGTTGGAATCCGTCATTCGACCCGCAACGACGACGACTCCGAAGCCGCCGTCTCTCGGAACCGGTATCCGACGCCGCGGACCGTCTCGATAAGGTCGGCCGCCGCGCCCATCTTCTTCCGCAAACTCTTGACGTGGACGTCGATCGTTCGTTCCAGGACCACGACGTCTTCGCCAAGGGCTGAATCCATCAGCTCATTGCGGCTGAACGCCCGCCCGGGCTGCCGGATCAAGACCTCCAGCATGTTGAATTCCGTCTTGGTGAGCGGCCATTCCTCGTCACGGTACGTCACCCGGTGGCGTTGACGATCCATGACCACGCCCAGGGCTTCCAGGACCAGCTCCGGCGGCGACTCGGCGCGGTTTTGACGATTGCGCAATTCCTTCTTGATCCGCTCGATCAAGACTTTCATGCTGTACGGCTTGGTGACGTAATCGTCGGCCCCTAGCGCGAATCCGACAAGCTGGTCCGCCTCTTCGGCCTTGGCCGTCACCATGATGATGGGAATCGATCGCGTTCGGGCGTCTCCACGCAAAATCTTGCAGACCTCTTGCCCGCTTTTGACCGGAAGCATGAGATCGAGCACGATCAGGTCGGGACGGTTGATCTGCGCCTGTCGCAGGCCGTCGAGCCCGTCATGCGCCGTCGAGACGACGAATCCGTCGCGTCTGAGGTTGTACGCCAGGGGTTCCACCAGGCTACGTTCGTCCTCGACGATCAAGATATGGGCTTTGGGCATGGGCGAGTCCGTGGTCGGTTTGATTTGATCCTCAGTCAAGAACGCCGGTCGTCGAGCGAGCGGCGGACGACGTCGGCCAGATCGCCGGTTTGTTCGAAGACGGCAAGCTGGCGGTCGGCGCCGGTGGGTTGTTCGGCCATTTCGAGGATGGTTTCGAGGTAAGGCAGGCATCCCAGGGTCTCGGCGTTGTCGCGCAGGCGAGCGACCAGGTCACGGACGACCTGGCGGGCGGGGTGAGTCTCGCGGGTGTCGAGATCAACCAGGCTGGCGTCAAGGCCGTACCGGCAGGCCCGCCACTTGTTTTGCTGAACCAGCATTGGATGGCTGTCGAACCGATAGGTGCCGTGATCGACCTCCTCGGAGATCCGGTGGACGAGGCACTGGACCAGGGCCGTGAGCGCCAGGACCGAGGGGAGGTCCCGGGGCAGGTCGCAGATCCGGACCTCGACGGTGCCGAAGTTGTGGTGCGGGCGGACGTCCCACCAGATCTCTCGGATCGTCCGTACAAAGCCGGTTTCGACCAGGTGATTCATCAGCCAGACATATTCACTCCAGTTTCTCATCAAAGGGGGTAATCCGGCCGTGGGCAAGCCTTCCATCACCTTGATCCGCTGCGAACGCACGCCGGTGGCCCGGCCGTTCCAGAACGGACTGTTGGTCGAGAGGGCCAGCAAGGTCGGCAGGTGGCGCATGATCCGGTCGCAAACCATGATCGACTTGTCGCCCGAATCGAGCCCGACATGCACATGCAGGCCGAACGTGACCAGCCGTCTGGCGGATTCCTGGAGCAGTTCAACCAGGCCGTAATACCGCTCATCCGGCGTGATTTCTTGATCCCACCAAGGGGAAAACGGATGCGTCGCAGCCCAGAACAGGCGGACGTTGTGCCCTTTGGCGATGGCATCAACGACCTCAATCTTGGCTTCAAGATCATGTTTGACCTGATCGACATTCTCACAAATATCCGTATTAATTTCTATATACGATTGCATGATCTCCGGTTTGACGTTGTTCGAAAGTTGCTCTGGAACATCCGCCAGGATCTCTTTGGCGGCGCTTTTCAAGGCCATTGTGTCGGCGTCGACCAGTTGAAGCTCGATTTCCACGCCCAAGGTCGGCCGGTCGTTATGGGTGAACAGATAGGGGCTGCTCATGGCCGGTCCTTCTCTAAGGCGAGCAAAACGACGCCTCGGGCCATGACCTTGGCGCCCAGGACCAACGCTCGCTCGTCGATGTCGAACAGGGGGGTATGCAAAAGATGTCGAGGCTGGCCAGGGGTGGCGATTCCCAGGCGAAGCATGGCGCCGGGGGCGTGGGTCAGGTAGCCGGCGAAGTCCTCGCCGCCCATGCTGGGTAAGGGGATGGTGTCGATCCGGTCGGCGCCGATGACCTCGGCCGCCGCGCGGAGGAACGTGGCGGTGACGTCCGGGTCATTGATCACACCTTCCAAGGGGTGGCGGAAGTCCAGGTGAATGCGGGTTCCCGTCGCCAGGGCCAGGCTGTCAGCCAGGTTGACGAGCCGCTCCTTGACCTTGGCATTGGTGGCGAGCGACACGGTGCGAATCGTCCCTTGCAGGCGGACAAGGTTCGGGATCACGTTGGCATTGACGCCGCCGACGATCGAGCCGAACGTGACGACAACCGGGTCTCTGACGTCGATCGACCGGGGGACCGCCTGATAGACAAGGTTGATAAACTGCGCGGCGGCGGCGATCGGGTCAATACATTGGTGCGGCCTGGCGGAGTGCCCGCCTTCCCCTTGAATGGTGACGGCCAGTTCCTCACAGTAGGCTGTCAAGGCGCCGACCCGGCCACCGATCCGGCCTACTTCGCGATCGGGATTGACGTGAAAGGCAATGACGGCGCCGACGCCTTCCATCGCGCCGGCTTCGACCATCTCGAAGGCCCCCTCGGCGACTTCCTCGGCCGGTTGGAAGATGCCTCGCCATGCGACCTGCTCGGGGAGGATCTCTCGAACCTGCTGGAGCGCAAGGGCCGCGCCCAGGGCAATGGTCGTGTGGGCGTCGTGGCCGCAGGCGTGCATCACGCCGCTTTTGGTTGAGCGATAGTCGGTTTCCTTGGCGTCAGAGAGGCGCAAGGCGTCGAGGTCCGCCCGGAAGGCAATCCGGCACAGGCCCGATTTGCAAGGAGAATCGGCGATCAGGCCCCGCCTTGACGGTGCGATCCGGTAAGGAACTCCGCCGTCTTCCAGCAACCTGGCAAGTTCCCGAGTCGTCTCCTGTTCCTCTCGGCTCGGTTCGGGATGGGCGTGGAAGTGTCGGCGCACCTGGCGAAGAAACTCCGCCTTCGAGTCAAGGAAGCGATCAATGGCTTCTCGCCAGTCCGTCATCAAAGAACCGCCGGTTTATTGGAATCAATGCGGGAGCCTTGGTCCATCTTGAGTTATCAAAGGGGCCAACGCAAGTCGCATGCCCAGGACGCGAGCAAGAAGAAGCTCCGGTCGCTCTCGCTTCCGCTGAATGGAGGTCCATGCTATGATCCGTCATGAGCGACACGTGCGCGGAGACGTTTTCATGAGCACGACGACGACCGGCCCTGTAGAGAGTGAAGCGGCGATCCTCGCCCGAGTCCTGGGCGACGAACGCGGCCAGTTCCCCAGCGATCTGGCTCAATATCTCCTTGGCCTCGGATTCAGCGACCGCGACAAGGAACGCATGCACGACTTGGCCACTCGGAACCAGGACGACGCCCTCTCGCCCGCCGAGAAGGAGGAACTCCTGGCCTTCGGCAAGGCCGGCGACCTGCTCGCCATCCTCAAATCCAAGGCCCGCCGGACACTCGGCGTGAAGACCGCGAAACCCCTTGGTTCTTGAGGCAAGCCTTTGGAGGCATCACTCGTTCGGCATGTATGGCAGCGGGCAAACGGGCGCTGCGAATACTGTCAAGTATCCCAAGAATGGGACGATCGATCATTTGAGATCGACCACATCATCTCCAAGAAACATCAAGGTCTGACCGTCGTGGGGAACCTGGCTTTGAGTTGCTTTCGGTGCAACTCTTTCAAAGGGTCGGACATTGGCGGCCGAGACCCAAAGACCCGCGCGTTGGTCCCGCTGTTCAACCCCCGCCGCCACAAGTGGGCTCGGCACTTCCGCTGGCAACGAGCCATTCTGGTCGGCCGCACGCCGACCGGCCGCGTCACAGTGGCCGTTCTCAACATGAACGAGACGCTCCGCGTTGAACTTCGCGAAAGTCTGATTGAGGAAGGTCTGTTCCCCCCATCCGCTTGATGACGTCAAGCAAGTTTCAATGCTTCATACGCCCGACACAACGAACCGCGTCACTCCAGCGGGCTCAATCAAACGAGAGCAAGATCAGGTCCCCTTGATCGGCGGCGTTCTGGAAGAAGCGGACCAGTTGAGGGTAGATCTCAAGTAATGATTCCAGCTCAACCCGGTCCCACCCGCCGGGCATCGGGTTGGGATAGATCCGCGCTTCATTGAACGCGACCGGATCAAGGCGGGCTTCCAGGCCCTCGACAGGGATCGAACCGAGGGCGTCGGCGACGTCCTTGACCTCATTTGGCGTGAGGACGCGAACCTTTCCATAGGTGCAATCGAATGGTGTGTCGGTTCCACCCATGACGATGTTTCCGAGTGGCGGCGGCGTCCGGGTTACGCCCAATAAGGAGGATTCGCCGGTCAAGAGGAAATGGAGCGCGTGCCAATCTTTGTCCAGGTCCAGATAACGGCCGCTGGCTTCAAGGGCCTGGAGTCGAGAGAAGAGGGCTTCGCCCAGATCCGCGTCAGCAAGGTCCAGAAGATCGTGACCGAAGAAGGCGTCGGCCGTTTCGGGATGGGAGATCAATGCATCCCATTCCAGGGGCGTCACTCGGCGGTAACTGGCCTCGATTCCCAAAGGGGCACGCTCCTTCAGCCGATCCGGCCGGTGATGTACGCCTCAGTCCGGGGGTCTTTGGGCGTCGTGAATAAAAGCTCGGTCGGGTTGAACTCGACGACGATCCCGGTGCGGTGGCCGTCCTTGCTGGCGGCCTCGTCGAGCATTAGGCAGGCTGTGAGGTCGCTGACCCTGCGGGCTTGTTGCATGTTGTGGGTAACAATCACAATGGTATAATCACTCTTGAGTTCATCCATCAGGTCCTCGACCTTCGCCGTGGCGATCGGGTCGAGCGCCGAGCAGGGTTCGTCCATGAGGATGACTTCAGGTTCGACGGCAAGGGTGCGAGCGATGCAGAGCCGTTGCTGCTGGCCTCCGGAGAGATCAAAGCCGGAGCGGTGGAGCTTGTTCTTGACTTCGTCCCAGAGGGCGGCGCGGCGGAGCGACTTCTCGACCAGTTCGTCCATGTCCCCTTGGTAGCCGTTGATACGGGCCCCCCAGGCGACGTTCTGGTAGATGCTTTTGGGAAAGGGGTTCGGCTTCTGGAAGACCATGCCGACCCGTCGTCGGAGAGTAATGACGTCGGTGAGGGGGCTGATCAGGTCCTGGCCTTCGAAGGCGAGTTCGCCGTCCATCCGAGCGCCGGTGATCAGGTCGTTCATCCGGTTGAAGCAGCGTAAGAGCGTGCTCTTGCCGCAACCTGACGGGCCGATCAGGGCCGTGATCTGGTTGCGGGGGATGCCGATCGTGATGTCCTTGAGCGCCTGAGACGCGCCGTACCAGACCGACAGCGAACGGGCCGAGAGCACCGGCTCGGGGGGGGTTGGCGGGGCGGCCGGAATGGTCGGCTGGACGTCGAGGGTCATGAGTCCTTCAGGATCGGGCATGACGGGCGTACCTGTTGCGGATGAGGATCGCCGCGGCGTTCATCGTGAGCAAGAGCGCCAGCAAGATCAGGATGCCGCCGGCCGCGACCGCGGCAAACGCCGGGTCGGGCTCCTTGGCGTAATTATAGATCTCGACCGGCAACGCGGTATAGCCGCTCGACGGCCCTTTAGGCACGCGCAAGGTGGAACCGGCCGCGCCGACCATGAGCAAGGGGGCCGTTTCACCAACGGCCCTGGACAGGGCGAGGATCGTTCCGGTGAGGATGCCAGGCAGGGCCGACGGCAAGACGTGGTCGCGCACGACTTGCCAGCGGGTCGCCCCCAGTCCCAACGCGGCGTGGCGAAGCGACTTCGGCACGGCCCGCAAGGCTTCCCTGGTGGCGATGACCACGATCGGCAGCACAAGCAAGCTCAGAGTCAGGCCGCCTGCCCAGAGCGTCGGTCCCATCGCCAAGGTCTTCACCCCGAACGCCCTGACGAACACCGCCAGGCCGAGCAGGCCGTAGACGATCGAAGGCACGCCGGCCAGGTTGGCGATGTTGGTGTCAATAATGGTCCGCAATCGTCCAGGGGCGGCGAACTCCTCCAGGTAGACCGCCGCCCCCACACCGACCGGAATGGCGAAGGTCGTCACAAGGCCAAGCAACCAGAGGCTGCCCGCGATCCCGGCGCGGAATCCGGCTTTAGCCACCTGGCTGCGCTGGAACCGTCCGGCGAGACTGATCAGATAGGTTGTCAATTCCTTGCCGTTGCCTACCAGGTCGTACCGAGGGTGATCGGGCGGTCTGCTCAGGGCGGACGTCACGACCGAACCGAGCAAGACCGTCAAGAAGACGACGCCGGTCAAGGTCGCCAGAAAGCAGGCCACGCCGAAGATCCTCCCGGTCAAGCGTCGCCTCCGGACCCGCGATCGATACATGGTTCCTTGGGTCATTGGTAGACCTCTCGGAAATGCCGAAGCACGAACCTTGAGAGGATGTTCAGGACCAGGGTCATGAGGAACAGAGCCATGCCCACGGCGAACAGAGAGAGATACTCGGCCGAGCCAAAGGCCGCCTCACCACCGGCGACGGCGACGATGTAGGTCGTCATGGTCTCGATCGAGGTCAAGGGGTTGAGCGTGATCTGAGGCCGGCTGCCCGCCGCAAGGACGACGGCCATGGTTTCGCCGATGGCCCGGCTGATGGCCAGGATGAAGGCCGCCGCCACCCCCGAGAGCCCCGCGGGCAGGACGATCCGGGTTGAGACCTCGAACTTCGTCGCACCCAGGCCGTAGGCCGCTTCGCGCAAGCCCCTGGGCACGGCCGAGAGCACGTCCTCGCTCAAGGACGAAACCATCGGCACGATCATCACACCAACAACAATACACGCGCTCAAGGCATTAAACGTCTCGACCCGGATTCCCCAAGGGGTTAGCAAAGCACGCAAGGCAGGGGTCACCATCAACAAGGCAAGGTAGCCGTAGACGATCGTCGGCACGCCTGCCAGAAGTTCAAGCGTCGGCTTCAAGAAGCTTCGGACTCGTCTCGGGGCGTATTCGCTCAGGTAGATCGCGCTCAAGAGGCCGATCGGCAGGGCGAACAAGGAGGAACCGACGGCAATCACGACCGTCCCCCAGATCAAGGGGAGGATGCCGAACAGCGGAGGGTCGCCCTCGGGGTCCAGCACCTGGCCGGTCAAGAAGGCGAAGGGGCTGATCCTGGTGATCTGGAAGAACCGAAGCGTCTCGGCGCCCAGGACCAAGACGATCCCCACAGTGGTCAGGACGGTGAGAATGGCACAGAACCGGAGGAACTCGCGGATCGCGGTCTCTTGCCAGACGCGCAAGAGCCGATGGATCTTCCATCGAGGCGGCGGTTCGGTCGGCGTCTCCAGCATGGCGGGCGTCACGACGTTGCGGCCTCCTCGGGCTTCGCGGCGGACTTGGTCGGACGGGCCTTGACCTTGACCTTGGCCTTGACCTTGACCTTGGGCAAAGCCAGGCGGTTAGCGGCCTGGTCGTCGGCCGTCGGGGGAACGTAGCCGCCGACCTTGGCAAGGTCGGCGATATGCTCCAGGTAATATGTGAGGAACCCAACAACCTCGGGCCGCTTCAGGGAGCGGTTCTTGACATAGATATACAAGCGACGTGAGAGCGGACTGTACGTCTTGTCAAGGATGGTGTCGTCGCTGGGTAAGACCGGAGTCGAGCCGGGCTCGGCTTCAATCGCGACGGCTCGAAGCCTGCTGGCGTTGGCGGCGTAATAGGCGTAGCCGAAGTAACCGAGAGCGTCAGGATCACCCGCCACGCCCTGGACCAGGGTGTTGTCGTCGGGGCTGCCCTGGACGTCCCTGCGCTGGGCGCGGGCCTTGCCGACGATCACCTCGGTGAAGAAATCGAAGGTCCCGGAGTCTTTGTCGGGGCTGTAGAGGACGATCTCGCGGTCGGGCCAGGTGGGGTCGAGGTCGTTCCAGGTCTTGACCGAGCTGTCCGGTTCCCAGAGCCGTTTCAGTTGGGCGACCGAGAGCGACTTGACGAACGTGTTGGCCGGGTTGACGGCCAGGGTGACGCCGTCGTAGCCAACGTAGAACCGGGTCCAGTCGAGCTTGGCTTTCCTTGCGGCCTTTTGCTCAGAAGGCTTGGCGGGACGCGAGGCGTCGATGATGTCCACCTCGTTACGGAGGTAGGCACCGAAGCCGCCGCCGGTGCCGTGCTGGTTGACATTGACCTCGACGCCGGGCTCGACCTCATCGTAGGCTTCCTGAGCCGCCCTGCTGATCCGGAAGACGGTGCTTGAACCGTCGATGATGATCGGCTCACCGATCGGCTCCGCCAGGTCTTGCCCGCAGCCGGCGAGACAGACGATCAGGGTGGTCACGAGGCGGACCGTGGACGGCGTTCGCTTCACAAGTGTACTCCTCGCATCGACTTCAGTTCCGGCTATTCCTCGTTGAGCGTGGCTTCGGGCGCGGGTCCAGATCGAAGGAGTCAGCGGCCTCGCGCGCGAACTGCTGATGGACTCTCTGGCCAGTCTACCCGCGCATTGTGAGGTTCTTGTGAAGAGTTCGGATTCCGCCCGTTTGGGATTCTCTCCGGCTGGTTGTGACGGTCAAGAGGCAGCGACCTTGGCCGGGTCGGCCGTGGGTCCGGCGCGGGGCAGGCGGACGGTGAAGGTCGTGCCGGCGCCGTAACGGCTGTCCACGCTCACCAGGCCGCCCAGGGCCCCGGCCAGGTGCTTGACGATCGAGAGGCCCAGGCCGGTCCCGCCCAGTTCCCTGCCCCTGGCCTTGTCGGTCCGGTAGAACCGCTCGAAGACCCGCGAGAGGTCTTCGCGAGGGATGCCGATGCCGGTATCGACGACCTGAAGCGCCACCTCGTCGCCCGAGACCTCAAGCGCCACCCGGACCTTGCCACCCTCAGGGGTGTACTTGATAGCATTGTCGATCAGGTTGTCGAGCATCTGACGCACAGCCTCTTCGTCGGCGACGGCGGCGGTCGCCTCGTCGGGCGCGTTGAGCTCAAAAGCGTAGTCCAGCCCCCTGGCCTCGGCGCGGGTCCGGTGGGCCTCGACGCATCGGCGGACTATCGGCCCGAGCACCAAAGGGGCGAGCTGGAACATATCTTGACCCGACTCCAGCCGGGCCAGGCTCAAGAGGTCGAGAACGAGCTGGTTGAGCCGGTCGGCCTGCCGCTCGATCTGGCGGAGGAAGTGCTCATTGACCGATTCGTCGTGCAAGGCGCCGTCGAGCAAAGTCTCGGTGTACGCCTTGATTGACGCCAAGGGGGTCTTGAGCTCATGCGAGGCGTTGGCGACGAAGTCTTGTCGCACCCGTTCGAGCCGGCGCATCTCGGTCACGTCGTGGAGGACCAAGACGGCCCCCGAAGGCGGAGAGCCGGGCAGGGGGGTGCCCTGCACGGAAAGGGTCCTCGGGGTGTCACGAGGCCAGCCGCCAGGGCCGGCCAGGGTGATCTCGGCTCGGTGCGGATACGGCCAACCAAGCGTGGCTTCGACGGCTTCCTGAATCTGAGGGCTGCGGATCAACTCGGCGACCAGGCGGCCGACCGACTGGGGACCCAGGCCGAAGAGCCGGTCGGCAGCCCGATTGGCGAACACCAGACGTCGTCGAGGATCGACGGCGATGACTGCCTCGGTCATCCCCTCAAGCACCACCCGAAGCTGCTGACGGTCTTCTTCCAGCCCGGCAATTCGCGCTTCAAGCTCCGGGGCCACCCGATCGAACTCGCGGACCAGTCGACCCAAAGGCCCACCGAACCGCCCACTCACGGACCGAACCGGCGTCTCTTCACCCAGGGCGGACACGGCCTTTGCAAGGTCGTCCAGGGCGCGCCCCCGCCGGAACTCCCTGACTGTGACAACACTCAGCCCGACAACGATGATGATCAGGCTGCTGATCTCGATCCAAGGCATCAATCCAGGTATCCCAAAGAGTCCGGGGTCACGCTTGATCTCGCGGCCCATTGTAACCACTCATGAACACGGATCAACCAGGGTGATTTAATATTGATTAGTGTTCATGATTTAGTGTAGTAATTGTGTCCTCAAAGTCCGGCGAGGGCGGCGTCGGCCGCGCGGGTGGTCTGGGGGTCGTCGTTGTCGTCCAGATCGCGCAGGGCCTGGTCGAATCGGCGGTTGGCCATGCGGAGGTACAACTCGCCGGAGGTACGGTCGAGTTCGGTGGCCGACCCGGTCGTCAGGTCGCGGTCCAGGCGGGCGAGGGTGCAAGACGCGGTGTAGAGCGCGATGGCGGCGTCGCTGATCCGATCCTGAGCGTATTCGGCTTCAAGGATCGCCTCTTTATACCGCATCAAGGCCCGCTCG
>JBDTIR010000236.1:0-2741 GCA_039936275.1 Isosphaeraceae bacterium
AGTTGGGGTTCTGATGAGCCGACGCAGGCTCTTGCCGAACGTAGTGACTGACCGTCGTCGGCTGGATTCCGATCACTGGCAGCACGCTGTGCGACGCCCGCCAGGTCCCTTCGAAATCGTCGGCACACACCAGGATCATTCTCAATCCCACAGGGACGGGGACCATCGAGACGGGTTGCTTCAGGGCGAAGTGTTCCACGGCCATGGTCCTCCGATTCGGGATTGCGGCAACCTAAAGGACTGGGGGACGGCTTGAACTCAACAGCCCAATGTCAAACCGCCCCCTGCTCCCTTCAGGCAGCCCCTTGACTGAATAAAGATTCCTCACCACGGACGATCTGCTCGGTGATCGTGTACGCCTGACCTGGAGGCCGATCCGGCAGCTCGAACATGATTTCAAGCATCATGCCTTCCATGATTGACCGCAAGGCGCGTGCGCCGGTCCCTCGGGCCTTGGCGCGGCTGGCGATTTCCAGGATGGCGTCTTGCGTGAATTCCAGGGTCGCGCCGTCATAATGAAAGAGCACCTGATACTGCTTCGAGAGAGCGTCCTTCGGCTCGATCAAGATCCGGGCAAGGTCGGATTCCGAGAGTTGGTTCAGGGTGCCGATCACGGGCAGGCGGCCGATCAGCTCGGGGATCATGCCGTAACGCTCCAGGTCTTCGGGCGTGACCTGGGCGATCAAGGCGTCGCGTTCGGCCTCACGGTCGGCCGAATCGGGGCGGCCGAAGCCGATCATCTTGCGGCCCAGGCGTTTGCCGATGATCGCGTCGAGGCCGACGAACGTCCCGCCGCAGAGGAAGAGGATGTTGGTCGTGTCGACCTGAAGGTATTGCTGTTCCGGGTGCTTGCGGCCTCCTTGTGGCGGCACGTTGGCCACGGTCCCTTCCAGGAGTTTCAGGAGCGACTGCTGGACCCCTTCGCCAGAGACGTCTCGGGTGATCGACACGTTCTGGCTGGTCTTACCGATCTTGTCGATCTCATCGATGTAGATGATGCCCCGCTCGGCCGCGGCGATGTCATAGTCGGCCGCCATGACCAGTTTGAGGATCAGGTTCTCGACGTCTTCGCCGACGTAACCCGCTTCGGTCAAGGTGGTCGCGTCGCCGATGGCGAACGGGACGTGCAGCCTACGGGCGAGGGTCTGCGCCAGGGCCGTCTTGCCGCAGCCGGTCGGCCCGATCAAGAGGACGTTGCTCTTGGAGACCTCGACGTCCTTCAACTCGGGCACATCGATCTCGGCCCCCATGACTCGTTTGTAGTGGTTGATCACGGCGACGGCCAGGATCTTCTTGACCCGGTCCTGGCCGATGATGTACTCGTCAAGGTGAGCCACCAGTTCCCGAGGAGTGGGCAGCTTCTCCAGGGGTTGTTCGGCCTTCTGACGATGCTGTTGAAAGAGGCCGTCGCACGCCTCGGCGCACTGAGCGCAGATGTGCGTAACCTCCAGACGCTGGCCGCCGGGGAGGAGGGCCTTGCCCTCGACCATGGGCCCGGCGTCGGCGGTGGTCCGTCCACAGAAGTCGCAGAGAATCGGGGGCGTGCCCCCTGCGGAATTGTCGTCTGTCGTCGCCGTCAACGCCGTCCCTTTCCCATCGTCAAATATAAAAACAAAGGAGACCGGACCCGCCGCGCGGTTGCGATCGTCCAAGGCTCCTACTCTACCCTCGGGCTCGTCTGGAGGGGAGCCCCCTTTGACCTGACAAAACCCGAGACGTCCGAGTGGTATGTTCGACAAACTCTCGGGCGATTATTCGGTCAGGCCAAGATTGCCTTGACCGGCTTGGGTCGTTCCACGCCGGTCAGGCGGACGTCGAGCCCCTGGAACGGGTAACTCAGCCGCATGTGGTCGATCCCCAGGCAGTGGAGGATCGTCGCGTTCATCTCATGGATGTGAACGGGGTCCGAGACGATGTTGTAGCCGAACTCGTCGGTCTCGCCGTGAACGATCCCGGGCTTGATGCCGCCGCCGGCCATCCAGGTCGTGAAGCAACGGGGGTGGTGGTCTCGGCCGTAGTTCTCCCTGGTCAGTTTCCCCTGGCAGTAGACGGTGCGGCCGAACTCCCCGCCCCAGACGACCAGGGTGTCGTCAAGCAACCCGCGTTGTTTGAGGTCGGTAATCAGGGCGAAGCAAGGTTGATCGACGTCTTGGCACTGCTTGGGCAGGTCGCCGGTAAGGTTGCCGTGCTGGTCCCATCCTCGATGGAAGATCTGGACGAACCGGACGTCGCGCTCGATCATCCTGCGGGCGAGCAGGCAACTTGCGGCGAAGGTGCCAGGGGTCTGAACCTCGGGGCCGTAGAGGTCAAGGATCGACTTTGGCTCCCCCTGGATGTTGGTCAGGTCGGGGACCGAGGCTTGCATCCGGAAGGCCATCTCATACTGGGCGATCCGCGCCCGGGTCTCGGGGTCGGCGGTCTCGCTGAACTCTTGATGGTTCAGGCGGCCCAGAGAATCAAGCATCCGGCGACGGGTGGCGGTGTCGATCCCCTGCGGGTTGGAGAGGTACAAGACCGGGTCGCCACTGGACCGCAAGGCCACCCCTTGATGCTTGCTGGGCAGCATCCCCGAACCCCAGAGCCGGTTGTAGATCGCCTGGGCGTCGCGACGGCCCGACCAGGTCGCGGTCATCACCACGAAGGCGGGCAAGTTCGCGTTCATGCTTCCCAGGCCGTAGCTGAGCCAGGCCCCCAGGCTGGGCCGGCCTGGAAGCTGGTTGCCCGTGCAGATATAGGTCACG
>JBDTIR010000237.1:0-2773 GCA_039936275.1 Isosphaeraceae bacterium
AGCTCCGGGGTTGACCGAATCGGGTCCGATCCGTAAGGTACGCGACATTCTCTCAAACACCCGGAAAGGGATGGACCCCGTTGGGAATCGACCGGACACACATTCTGGTCTTGAATTACAATACGCGGGCCTTGCTGGCCGAGTGTTTGCCGTCGATCGTCGCGGCGGCGGCAGAGTCTCCGGTCCCTTGCGCGGTCAGCGTGGTGGACAACGGCTCGACCGATGACTCCTTGGCGTACCTGACGGAATCGTGGCCGACCTTGGGCCTGATCCGGGAACCGAACCGAGGCCTGGCGTCGTTCAATCACGTCCTGCCCGGGATGGACGAGCCGGTTGTCTTGCTCTTGAACAGCGACGTGAAGCTCGATCCAGGGGCCGTCGGTCCGCTCCTCGCCGGGTTTCAAGGGCGTGACGACGCCTTGTTCACCGCGCCGCTCTGCTGGAGTTTCGACGGCCTTGAATACGAAGGAATGCGCACCAAGGTGCGCAGTCGTTACGGCCTGGTTCAGGGGATGTGCCGGGTTCCCGGGCATGAAGCCGCGCTCGGCCAACCTTGCCTGACTGCCGCTTCAGGGCCGGTTCTGGCGGTCGATCGGCAGAAATTCCTCGACCTCGGCGGTTACGATCCGGTCTATTTCCCCGGTCGAATCGAAGACCTGGACCTGGGCTTTCGTGGCTGGATGAACGGCTGGAAGGGATATTACGTCCCCGAGTCGGTCGCTTATCATCAAGGGTTCGGCTCGTTTGCGCCCGCCTTCGGCCGCTCCGGCTGCGACCGCCTGGCGGCGCGGAACACCTTGATCTTCGCCTGGAAAAACCTGAGCGGACCAAGACTCGCCGCTCATCTGGCCTGGCTCCCGGTTCGGCTCGTCCATAGCTTGGCGACCCGCCGACTTGCGTTCGTCTCGGCGATGGTCGAGGCCCTCGCCTTGCTGGCTCCCGTGCGCGCCGAACGCCGCAAACTGGCGGTTGGCCGCGTCGGCTGGACGGTGCGGCAGGAGGCTTTTTTTCGGGAGTTCCGGTGGTGACTTCTGATGTTCTGAATCCTTTGATCCAGTGAGACTCGGCCCGTGGCCCTGGTCCCCCAGAGGATCGGCCAAAAAAGGCGCAAGGAGGCGCCCCGATGTCGCGATCGTTTCCCGACGTGGTGATTGACGCCAGACCCCGAGGGCCGCAAGGCCCTCTGGCCAGCGAGCTTGTGCTTGGGCGGCCGGTGCTGGCGCACCTGGTGGAACTGGCCGGAGCGCTCGGCGCGGGGTCGGTCGCGGTTCATGCGCGGGTGGACGATCACGCTCGGTATCGCGGCCTGGTGGACCCGGATCAAAGGGTCTCGGTTGTCTTTGCCACGGGACCACCGCCTGAGGGCTCGGCGGTCTTGCGGACCGATCGGCTGTACGACGAGGCTCGATTACGGAAGGCCCTGCGTCGTGGCCGCGACCCTGAATCGGCGGTCGTCTGGCGGCTCGATCGACCGTCCTCCCTGGCAGGGGCCGACGCCGAGTTGATTCGTCGGCGAACGTATCAACCCCTGGGGCGGTTCTGGGCCCTGGGACCAGCCCGGCAGCTCGCCCGACGGCTCCAGCCGACCTCGGTTCGACCCAACGGCTTGACGGCGGCGTCTGGCTTGCTCATGCTCGTTGGCGCATCGATCGTCGCGTTCGCGGACCAAAAGGGCGTCGCATGTTGGGCAACCGCCCTGGTTCTGGCCCTGGCCCTGGTGCTCGACACGGCCGACGGCCATCTGGCCAGACTGCAAGGAACGGCCTCCGACTTCGGCCGCTGGCTCGACGCCTGTCTTGACGAGCTGGGCGACATGGCCTTGCATGCGGCGATCGCCTGGGCCGCCTTCGTGCGCGACGCTCATCCCGGCTGGCTCTTGCTGGGAATGGCGTATGCCATGGGAAAATATCTGTTCGTTGTGAGCAACGCGGCCTGGCCGACCTCGGGCGGTTCGGGCGCGGAGCCCGGGGCCGTTGCCTCACGCCCTGGCATTCTCCGCCGCATGATCCACGGAATCGGCCATGCCGATGTGCGCTGGCACCTCTGGATTGTCCTGGCCGCATTGGGACGGCTGGACGCAGCCCTGGCGGCGTACGCCCTCTATTTTCCGGCCCGATCCATCGCCGGCGCATGGAGGAAAATGACGCATCATGCTTGAATTAACAGAAGCGAGAGATCCAGCCACGAGCCAGGTCACACCCTCCTTCCCCCATCGAGAACAGGCCGAATGCCCGCCGCGCATTTCGGCGTTGATCCTTGCCAGGGACGAGGCGCACAACCTGGCCGAGTGCTTCGCCGCCCTGGCTTGGGCCGATGAGCGGATCGTGGTCGTTGATGCCGCCAGCATGGACGAGACCGAGGCCATCGCCCAACGCCTGGCCGATCGCGTCCTGGTCCGCCGGTTCGACAATTTCGCCTCCCAGCGCAATGCCGCGTTGAACCTGGCTTCGGGAGATTGGGTCTTCGCCGTCGATGCCGACGAACGAGCCACGCCAGACCTTGCCTCGGAAATTCGCCAGGTCGTCGCCGACTCCTCCGGCCGAGCAATGACCGGATACCGAGTGCCGATCCGCAGCGTGATCCTCGGCCGGTCGTTCGGTTACTCAGGAACCCAGCACGACCTCCCGTTACGCCTCTTCCGACGCGACTCGGGCCATTGGATCGGCGCCGTTCACGAGACCGTGACCTTGCGAGGGGAGGCCGGGACGCTCAACCACGCACTCCGGCACACTACGATCAATGACATGAAGACGTTCTTGAAAAAACTGGATAC
>JBDTIR010000238.1:0-5749 GCA_039936275.1 Isosphaeraceae bacterium
GGCCGGGGCCGTGCACGCGGCCTCGTGACGCCCCGATTGTCGACTCGAATCAATATGGTTGTGAATATCATCACGACATCATGAGAGTGGGCCGGGCGCGGCCCACTCATCGAACGTCCATCGCGCCCGTTCGGAACCTTGATGGATCAGTACGAATCGGCCGAGAGGGCCTCGGACCCGGCGCGGGTGCCGAGGGCGCGAAGGACGGGCAACGCGGTCGAGTCCTTGAGGAACCGGACCGAGCCGTCGCCCAGGGCGAAGTTCGCGCCTCCAGCGTGTTGGCTGCCGAACGAGCAGACGCGCATCGTGTCAAAGGGCCCGAACGACGCCGCGTCGCTCACGGAGCCGGACTTATTCGCGTAGTTGAACCCGATCTTGTAGTTGATCGGGGCGAAGGTGCTCATCGTCACGTCGCTCAGAGCATAGTTGCCGCCGCCGGCCGCCCACCATCCCCACTGCCACATTGGTTCGGTGGTAAACCCCGCCGAGGCGAACGAGTCATAATTCCGATCAACATGATTGCGCTCGCCGAACAGGAGCGTGCCCGAAAGCCCGTCAGTGACGTCGGCGATTCGCACCTGATTGAAGCCCGGGGCGGCCGGGCCGGTCGCGTGAAAAATCCCATCGGAGCTGAGCATCGATGGGGGATGCGATTGCGAACCGCCGTTGCCGCCGTAACTGGCAATCGCGTACCAACTGGTCGAGGTCATCACCGGATTCTGAGGAATCACGTCGGCTGGACAGAGCAAGGCGCTCAAGACGATCGACGAATTGGCGGTCGATCCTAGGGTGTTCGCCAAGGGGTCGGCGAAGTTCCACTGGTTGTACAACGGGGTTTGCTCGATGTAGGGCAGCATGTTCACAAACAACGTAAACCCTCGAAATTTCGGCTTTTCGCTGTAACCAATCTTCATCTGACCGGGCGGGAAGACGGTATGCGTGCTCTCATAGTTGTGCGTCGCCAGTGCAAGCTGCTTCAGGTTGTTGACGCACTGAATGCGCCTCGCGGCGGAACGGGCGGCTTGCACGGCCGGCAGCAAAAGGGCGATCAGGACGCCGATGATCGCGATCACAACCAGCAACTCAATCAGGGTGAACGCGGGCCTCGAGGTTTGAGTACTCATGAGTCAACGGTTCCGGAAAAACGACCAGGTTGGGGGGAGTGATACGATCATGTCGTTTTCCGACACGATCGTGGCAGCGTACCCGCCTCTTGATCCCCGCGTCAAGTCTGGTGTAGTCTTGACACGATCATGGCAACACCTCGACAACTCGTGAACGACCTCAAGGACCGCCGGACCCTGCGCGGCTGGTCCCAAGATGAAATGGCCAGGCGGTGCGGGCTCTCGCGCGCTGGGATCAGCGCCATTGAGACCGACCGCCTGATCCCTTCGGCCGCGGCGGCCCTGGCCCTGGCCGAGGCGCTCGAATGCCGGGTTGAAGACATCTTCCGCTTTCCACGCCCCCAAGCCGCCGAGCCCCTGGCTGCTTGGGCGTGGCCCCCCCCTCGTGAACCTTGGCGGTACTGGCATGCCGACGTGGGGGGGCGTCTGATCTATTACCCCACCGAAGCGACCCCGTTGGGAATGCCGCCGCACGATGGGATGTCACTGGGCGGCTCGTTTCAAGGGCAAGGGGCGTCAGACCCGCAACGGACCTTGGTGATCGCCTCGTGCGATCCGGCCGCGGGCCTTCTGGCCGCCGAACTCGCCCAAGCCGCCAGGGTCCGCCTGATCGCGCTCCCGCGTTCCAGCAGGGCGGCGCTCGTGCTGCTCGGCAAAGGCCTGGTTCACGCCGCTGGAATCCACCTGACCGGAACCGACCAACCCGACGGCAACGCGGCGATCGTGCGCCGAGAACTGGGCCCGGGCTACTCTTTGCTCCGGGTGGCCCGCTGGGAAGAAGGGATCATTTGCTCCCCTGGCCTGGGGTTCCGAACCGTGGATGAGGCGGTGCGCTCGAACCGGCGCTGGATCGGCCGGGAGCCCGGGTCCGGGGCGCAGCAGTGCCTCGACGAACTGCTCGAACCCCGACGACTCCCGCGCCGTCTGGCTTCCGATCACCGAGGCGTCGCCGAAGCCGTCCGCAACGGCTGGGCCGACCTTGGGGTCTGTCTTCGCCTCGTGAGCGAGGAAGCCGGCTTGCCGTTCCTCCGCGTTCGCGACGAAGTTTACGACCTCTGCGTGCCTGAACGCTGGGAGCAAGACCAACGCATCCAGGCGCTCGTTTACGCAGTCCGGTCGGCCTCATATCGCAAGGCGCTGGGGGATTTGCCCGGCTACGACGTCAACGGTTCCGGCGAACATCAACGCATCCCTTGAACATCACAAACCGGGAAGGATACGGAACATGGTCCGGATTCGCAACCGTCTGATCGCCCCGTTCCTCGCTCCGATGATAATCGGTTCTCTCGCAATCCAGGCCCAGGAGACAGGCGTTGTCGCACCAAGGGAGATCCGTCTCCGGGTCGAAGGGGACGTGCCGCGCCCGCTCCAGTTGAGCGCCGACGACCTTGCCAAACTCCCTCACAAGAAAGTCCGGGCCAGGGACGCGGACGGCAAGGAGACGGAATTCGAAGGGGTCTCTCTGTTCGAATTGCTCAAGGCCGCCGAGATTCAACTCGAGTACGACCTGCGCGGCCCTGCCCTGGCGTCCTATCTGCTGGTCGAGGCCGCCGATGGATACCGGGCCGTCTTCGCCCTTCCTGAACTCGATCCAGGCAACACCGACCGCGTCATCATTCTGGCCGACCGCCGCGAAGGCAAGCCGCTCGACCCCAAGGAAGGCCCCTTGCGCATCGTCGTCCCCGGCGAAAAGCGACACTACCGATGGGTTCGACAGGTCGTTAGTATAAAATTGAAAAAATCGTAATTATCTGATTAGAGATACGTGTTTTAATTTCATTAGATCATGATGCTTAAACGTGAAGCGGCTGCGACTAGGTCGGCCGACGGAGGCGGGCGGAACTCGATTTGTATTGGATCTGGCCCTTGATTTGCGAGTGTGGGCATTCCAAGACGTTCGGTTCGCGCCCACAACCCGAGAGAGGGTAGGCGTGGCTGGATCTTTTTGGACCACCGATTATCGAGGAGTTCCGCCCATGTCTTCTGAGACGAGTCAACCGAGAGCCATTGATCTCCTGTCAGTCAAGAGCCGCGTGAGTTGGGGAGCGATCGCCGCGGGAGCGATGATCGCGTTGACGATTTACGTTGTGTTGGCCCTTCTGGGCATCGCCCTGGGGATCGAGATGGCCGTGCGAGGTACGAGTGAGTACCTGGGCGCGGGAACCGCGATTTATTCGATTGTGAGTCTCTTGCTGGCGATGTTCTTCGGCGGCTGGGCCACGAGCCGGTTGGCGGTCGGTGAAAGCAAGCTGGAGGCGGTCCTTTACGGCCTGATCCTCTGGGGCGTGCTCTTCGCTGGCATGATGTGGCTGGTCACCGCCGGCATCCGGACCGGCTTCGGCGCGATGGTCGGCACCGCGACGGGGGTCTATTCGACCGAAGCGGGCGATGTGGACGTCAGTAGGATCACCGCCGACCTGAAGCGCGCCGGCGTCGATGACACGACGGTCAACAAGTATCGCGATTATTATGATCGCGTCCGCAACGATCCGGTGGCCGCGGGCGACGTTAGCAAGGAGGTCCAGAGCGACCCCGAGGCCAGGCAGACCGGCCGAGACGCCGCACAGGCGGCCCGACAGGCGTCGTGGTGGTCACTCGGCGGCGTATTCGTCTCGCTCTTGACGGTTATCGTCGGGTCGCTCATGGGCTCCGGCGAGTTGTTCCAGCCCGTGCCGATTCTCGGCGTTCGCCGTCCTCGCCCAGTACACCCGGTTTGAACCGGTCGTTCCTTTGAGGGATGACGGTTCGACTTTTTTTGAAGCTTGAGACCGGCCCTTTGCCTTCAACGGGTTCTTGAACAACGCGAACGCGGACGTTCCGGCAACCCGTTGTTTGGCTCAGGGTCTGCCGCTTCTGATGGCAAGGAACCAAGGAGATCCGAGTACGTTGGTGGTGATTGATGGGACGACGTTCCTCGTGCTGGCGGTCTTGTTCCTGGCGACCTTGATTCGGTCGGCCTTCGGATTTGGCGAAGCGCTGGTGGCGGTCCCTTTGCTTGCTTTGCTCATGCCTGTCGAGGTGGCCGCGCCGGTCGCGGTCCTGGTCTCGATCACCGTCGCGGCGGTGATTCTCTTGCAAGACTGGCGGCATGTCCAGCTTCAGAGCGCCTGGCGGCTGGTGGTCTCGACCTTGTTCGGGATCCCTTTGGGGCTCTTGATGCTGATCAACGTCGAGGAGTCGGTCGTCAAGGCCCTCCTTGCCGTCGTCATCATGAGCTTCTCGGCCCTTTGCCTGATCCGGCGTCATCCCTGGCGTCTCAAGAGTGATCGCCTGGCGTGGTTCTTCGGTTTCGGCGCGGGCGTTCTCGGAGGTGCTTATGGGATGAACGGTCCGCCTTTGGTGATTTACGGCGCTCTGCGTGGCTGGTCGCCCGCGCACTTCCGCGCAACCCTGCAAGGCTACTTCCTTCCCGCCAGTATCGTGGTCACGGCCGGGTACTGGTCGGCCGGCCTCTGGACCTCCGACGTGACCAAATATTTTCTCCTTGCCTTGGTTCCGGTCTTGGGAGCCATTCTCCTGGGGCGTGTCGCCCATCATCGCTTAAATGGACCTGCGTTCATTGTTTACATTTATGTGGGGCTGATCGTGATTGGAATTGTTCTTTTCGTGCAATCAGTCACGATATGATCTTACTCGCAAAATTACGATACGTTATGCCATGTTTACTTTGTTCTGTTTTCTTTGATTTTCCGATTTCCCTGAAACACTTCGTCCTGACCGCTGTATTAGGAGTGTTCGGCATGTCGGGTCACATGATAGCCGAGCGGTTCCGAGCTTGAACGGATCATCCCCCCATCGTGGCGAGAGGCGAGATTATGGATCGTGCTGGCTTGGAAAGAAGCATGCGTCGGCAGGTTTTCTGGATCACCCGATGCATTGCGCTGGGGCCGTTCGCAACCGAGGCGAGAGGGAAGGAACTCCTGGCGGATCGAGTGACGCATGTGCTCAATGTGAGCGATACGCCTTGCCGGGTCCACGCCGAGCCTGAAGGGTTCGAGGAGGTTGCCTGGGAGCCGATTTCGGACCTGGAGCGCATTCCAGACGACCTGGCGCTGCGCTGCCTGGACACCCTGCACCGGATGCTCGCGAGGCCTGGTGCTCGAGTCTATTTGCATTGTGTCGCGGGCCAGATTCGTTCACCGACCGTTCTTTGGCTTTATCTGATCGCCTGTGGGCTCAGTCCCTCGCAGGCCCGCCTGCGGATTGAGGAACGCACGCTCGACGCGGTGGCCGGGCATTCTCGCTTGATCGATCGGGACCTCATCGACCTGGTCCAGCGGCACGGCGAGGCGCATTATCAGCCCCTTCCTCGGCCGGAAATCCTCGATCCGGCGGAAGGGCCCCCTTTCTTCGACTCCACGATCCGACCTGCGGCATCAGCCCTGGGAACATTACGGTCGTCCTGGCTTTGAATTCATTGAGTCAGTCGCTTCCCGGGAACTTGTCACCCTCCCTCCGCCACGGCGTGGCATCGCCGTCCTCCGGCACCGTTGTGGTTCCCATGATGATGGAACTTGGGTAGCATCGTCCCATTGGAATATATGCGTCCTGGCACCGATCTCCGTAGTAGATAGGAATGAATCCTGATGGAGAATTTGGCCAAGTACGATGTCTTCCTCTCCCAC
>JBDTIR010000239.1:0-1831 GCA_039936275.1 Isosphaeraceae bacterium
AAAGGAACTCAAGCGGTACAAAACGCCCGAAGTCGTCCACGGCGCGGGCGGCATCGCCACCCACGACGGCAAATTCCTGGTCGTCGGCGGGTTAACAGTGGACGTCAAAGAGAATTATCTCTATGAATACGATAAATCGTTCACTTTTTTGAAGCGAACCACGCTTCCAAGTGGATACACCCTGATGGGTATTCAGACAGCGGCCTTCGCCGACAATCATTGGTGGTTCGGCTGCTACGGCAAACCGCAGGTCCTGTTGAAGGTGGACGCCAATTTCGCCCTGGTCGGCCGTTGGAACTTTGATGCATCCTTGGGGATCGTCGGTCAAGGGGACGGCGGGTTCCTGATCGCCCGAGGGATGAGCGAGAAGGGCCGAGGTTGCACGGGCTGGCTGGTTCGGGCCGTTGCCGATGACGCGCAAGGGCTGCGAATCATCGGCGAGGCCCGACCCCTTGGAAAATAAGGGCGAGAGGGCTGTTCGTGTTCAGACGTCAAGAACTTCGGTCGATTTCCGCTCGGCGGTGTCGTTAATCTTGGCTTCGAAGCGCTTGGTGAGGGCTTGGATCTCTTCCTTGCAGCGGGTGAGGTCGTCTTCGGTGAGAACCTTGTCTGCCTGTTCGTGATCGGCCTGTTTGTTGGCGTCGCGGCGGATGTTGCGGATGGCGACGCGGGCTTCCTCGGCAAGGTCCTTGACGCGGCCGACCAGCTTCTTGCGCTGTTCGACCGAGAGTGGAGGGACGTTGAGGCGGATGACCTTGTTGTCGGAGTTGGGCGTGAGGCCGATGTCGCTGGTCTGGATCGCCTTGATGATGTCGCCGACGGCCGCCTGGTCGAAGGGACGGATCAGGATCTGTTGAGGTTCCGGGGTGCTCAGGTTGGCGAGCTGCTTGAGCGGCGTGGGCGAACCGTAGTACATGACACGGATTGAGTCGACCAGTCCCGTGTTGGCGCGGCCGGTGCGCACCCCTTTGAGCTGGTCGTCCAGGAGGGCGATGGACTTCTCCATCCGGTCCTCGGCCTCCAGGGCGATCTCTTCGATACTCATGATGGATCGTGCTCCCTCAGAGACAAGAATATCCGATTAAGAATTGTGAATCAAACAGTGCGGAATATCGAGTCATTTGGAAATTAAAACCCACCGCGTCCGTCGTTCGTGCAGACTCGCCCCGCGCTCATCAACGTTCCGAGGCGGGCGCCTCGGCGCCGTTGGACGGGCGGGGACGGGCGGAGAGTCCGACCCAGGTACCGATGGCCTCTCCGGCGATCGCCCGTTCGATGTTGCCTTCCTTCTTGAAGTTGAACACCAGGATCGGCAATCGGTTATCCATGCACATGCCGATGGCGGTCATGTCCATGACCTTGAGATCGTCGCGCAAGACTTGCTCATAAGTGAGCGAATCATACCGGAGGGCGTGCGGGTTCTTCTCGGGATCGGCCGAGTAAATGCCGTCGACGCGGGTCGCTTTCATCAAGACTTCGACGCCCAGTTCCGTACCGCGCAGGGCGGCGGCGGTGTCGGTGGTGACGAACGGGCTGCCGGTGCCGGTGGCGAGGATGACCACACGTCCTCGTTCGAGGTGGGTCAGGGCCCTGCGGCGGATGAAGGGTTCGGCGACCTCGTCCATGCGGATCGTGGTCATCAGGCGGGTTTCGCAGCCCAGGTGTTCGAGGGCGTCCTGGAGCGCCAGGCCGTTGATGACTGTGGCGGTCATGCCCATGTAGTGGGCGGTCGCCTCTTTGATGACGTCTTGACCGCGGGTCAAGGTGGCCCCTCGAAGGATGTTGCCGCCTCCGACGACGATGGTCAGCTCGACGCCGCGCGCGGCGACTC
>JBDTIR010000240.1:0-11031 GCA_039936275.1 Isosphaeraceae bacterium
CGCCCCCCCGGTTTTGGCGGCAACCAAGGCGGCCGGCACCGGGCCGGCCTCCTCGGGCAGGGATGACGCTAAGGGCGGGCTGCCGTCCATCGTGGCGGTGATGGGCGGCAACTCGGACAGCACTTCATCGACCGGCAAAGGAGACCGAGGGGCAAACTGCCGGATCGAATCAGAGCCAGGTGACGACTTCAAAGACTCTCCGCGACGTTGCGTCGGGTTAATGCCGACGCGAGGCGCGGAGGTCTCATAGACCGACTTCACAGCCCCGCCTTCACCGTTGCGGCTCTGCGGATCGAGGCCCGATCCGTTGCCGGGCGGTGCGGGTTCAGCTGGTTCCAGACGGGGCATCTCGTCGACAGGGATGGCTGGAGGCACAGGCAAGAGGGGCGCGCCAGGCCCTTGAATCACAGTCCCTGGCATGGCCTCAATCATGGGCGCGGAGATCATGCCCGGCTCACAGGATTCGACCACGGGTGCCGAACGGAACACCCGACGACCGCCGAGCAGGCCACACGTACCGCAGCCGCTGCCGATTGAGCTGATCCGATTGCCCGCACGGGTGAACACATTGCTGACGTCTGATCTCAGACCGGCGCACCCGGCTTGAGCGACCACGGCCAGGGTAACGACCGCTAAGGCCGTCCGCCGCCAGGGCGATTGGGCTCGATCGCGCGGGTTGCCGCGTCCGGAGCCGACATTTCGGAACCAACGTCTCGTTGTCATCGCAAGGGTCCTCCAGGCTCGTGACACCAACACCGAACGCCCCTCGTCGAAGCGGTTGGTCCGGAGTCGGTCCAGCTGTCCCGAACGTCTAGGACCCATGGGACCTCTGACTCTTTGACGAAACGGAGCACCGGTTGCCCGGTCTTCGTTGACGTCGGAACTCAAAGGGTTTGCGGCCCGTCCGTCGCGAAGGCCGTGACGGACGCTCCAGGGGGTGGTCCACATTCGGGAAGCTCGTGGGTGTCGACTCATTTGTGTGTGTCAACCAGATCCCAAACTCATTGGGCGAAAACTCAAAATGCAGGCAACGCCACCAACACCATCGGTTGATCCGGAATCACCGTCAAAAACGGAACCCGGGTCGAACCTGCGTCAAAAGGAGTTGACCTCCGAGGCGACGGTCCTGATCAACAAGACCGTCGCTCAAACTTAGCCGACATTCGCCCCGTTGCCAAACCGCGACGACTGTTTCTAAAATGTTTTTTCGAGGACGGCGTGGATTTTCCTTCGATTTTACCTGATTGGAATAAACCGAATGATACATCGGGTTTGCGCGACGGTTAAACTGGACCAAGCAAGGTCGCGCCCGTTCTGGATCGGCGCGACCCTGGTCGCCCTGACGGCAACCCTGGTGTTCGTCGCGGGGGTCGCCTCCGAGCCCCATTTTCCGGATGAATCGGCCTTCATTACCCAGTCGTACTTCCTGGACCTCTGGTTCCAGAAGGGGCGCGACCAGAGCGCCTGGCTGGAATACCCCGCTCTCGATTTGCCTCCGTTGCCGAAGTACATGATCGGTCTCTCGTTACATGCAAGAGGGTATCCCTCTCCAGGGCGTGGAGCAGCCCTGGCCTGGTACGGGAACGTGAACCGTCGGTTCGAATCCGATGCGATGCTGCACCAGGCGCGCTGGCCGTCGGTGGTTTGTGGCGCCTTGGGGTGCGTGGCGGTCTACGCCCTGGGAATGTTGGTCGGCGGCCGAACGTTGGGCGTGATTGCAGCCTTGCTTTTAATGGCCAATCCGCTCTATCGTCTGCTTGCTCGCAGGGCGATGGCCGACGCCCCAGCCGAAGCTTTGATTCTGGCGACTGCGGCGGTCGGACTCTGGGCCTGGCAGGCTTTGCTCTCGGGACGCTGGTCGATCGCACGGACCTTGGGAGCCGCCGTGATCGTCGGCGTGCTCGGCGGCCTGGCGGTCCTGGCCAAACTCAACGGCGGCCTGGGCTTGATGATCGTCTCGGCCTGGACACTGCTGGGTCTGACCTTACCGGGCGTTTCCGAGCGGCTCAAAGGAATCATGGTCGGTTCGACCTTGGTTACGGGCCTGGTCGCCTTTGGAACCTTCGTCGCGCTCAATCCGTTCATGACAGTCAAGGTGAGCGATGACTTGCCGCCGGAACTGGAGCAGGTGGTCGGACGAACCGTCTGGGCGCGAGCCGCCGCAGTCATCAAGCACCGCGCAACCGTCTCGAAAATCGGCCAAGACACCTTCCCCCACGACGCCTTGCGAACTCCTTTGGAAAAGCTCAAAACCGTCTTGATTCAAGGTTTCGGACGATTTGGACCACTGGGTCCGCTCCGACATGATTCCTTGACGCCCTATCCTCGGTATGATTGGAAGCGCGATTGGGGGGCCTTGATCTGGCCCCTTTGGGTCGCGCTCGGAGCCATTTGGGCGATCTATCGAGGTCGTCGCCAGGTTCGCGTCGGTGAGCCGCCGACGGCCTGGGCCGTCCTCTTGCAAGCGTGCGTCGCCTTGGCGACCGTGACCGCGTTCATCCCCTTGGCCTGGGACCGCTACCTGCTCTCGATCCAGGCAGGCTCGGCCCTGCTGGCGGCCGGGGCCGTTGTAGCGGCGGTTCAGGCCCTCTGGCCTCCAACGGGCCGCTTCAAGACCGGAAGCGATTAATCCATCGTGAACCAAACCCACCGCGCCGCTGTCTGGGTCTTCTTGGTCCTCTTGGGAACGTATGCCTTCTTCTGGCATTCCCGAGACTGGAATAGCGCCAGCAGGCTGATGCTGACCTATTCCCTGGTTGATCGCGGCACGATCAAGCTCGACGGCCTGGAACGCAACACGGGCGACATCGCCCGGTTCCGTGGTCATTCGTATACAGACAAATTGCCAGGCTATTCGCTGCTGGCCGTGCCGGTTTACGCCCTGGCCAAAGTGGCCTTGCGGCTGCCGGATCAGCCAATGCACCAGGCGGCGATGACTCATTGGCGGGCAGATTATTGGGTGACGTTAGGGACCTCGGGCCTCTTGACCGCAGGCGCGGGGGCCTTGCTAGTGACTTTGGCGAGCGGCCTTGGCTGCGGGCCAAGGAGGTCGGCCCTGATCGGGTTGACGTATGGCCTGGCGACCCCAGCGACGGTGTACGCCACGCTCGCATATGGCCATCAAGTCTCCGCGTTTGCCTTGCTGGCCTCGTTCGCCTTGATCGGACAGGGGCATGAAGGGGTCCGGGCTTCGACGTTCCGCGCCGCCTTGGCGGGTTTGCTGGCGGCCTTCGCGGCGGTGGTTGAGCTCCAAGTCGGCCCGGTCTCGGCGATCTTGGGGCTCTGGCTCCTGGTTTTGGCCTGCGCCGGTCGCTGGCGATGGGGGGCGGTTGGGGCGTTCGCGATCGGGGCATTGGTGCCGACCCTGATCTTGCTCGGTTATAATCAACTCGCGTTCGGTTCCCCCTGGGACATGGGTTACTTTCACGAACGTCTTGAATTGTTCAATCAAGTCCATTCGCAACAAAACCCGCTGGGCTTGCGCCGCCCGGATTGGTCGATCGCCCGCCCCTTGCTCTGGGGCGGACATCGCGGTTTGCTTTTTTATGCGCCGATCTTGATTCTCGCCGTTCCTGGCTGGGTCGCCTTGCTGACTATGCGCCGCTGGGGGACGGCCGTCGTATCGTTTTTGATGTGCCTGGCGGTCTTCCTGGTCAACTTGAGCTATCCCCACTGGACAGGGGGTTGGTCAACAGGCCCTCGGCTTTTGGTCCCTTTGCTGCCGTTCGCCATGCTGCCGGTGGCGGCCTTGCTGGCGGTTGGCGGTCGCCCTTTAACGGCATTCGCGATAACTTTAGCCGTGATCGGCGGGGTCTTGATGCTCTTGTTTCAAGGGGTTGGCGGCCGGATCGCGCACGACCTGGCCGATCCTTTGCTCGGGATCGTCTGGCCGCTCTGGCGGGGCGACCCCGTCCCCTTCTGGTGGACTGGCGGCCGGTTTGACCGCACGGTCATTTCCTGGATCTGGCCGGAAACCAGCCAAAGCTGGCTGCAATTCGTCCCTTTAGCAATCTTCCAGGCGGTCGCGATCGGGATCATAATTTGGCGGACAAATACATTCTACACAGATGAAAGCGAATGAATATGAATTTCTTGGTGATGTCCGTGCTAATCTGTGTTTATCAATGGCAATATTCTTGATTCGTGTTCTTCATTTGGAAATTCACTGGCTCGATCGAGCTGACCGAGCAATGCCGGCCAGACGCGCTCCGGGCTGAGTTCGGTCATGCAATCGAGGCGTTGGCAACGGGTCAGGTAGCTGGCTGCGCAGGCGACGCAGGTCTCGACTGCGACCGATCGGGGACCATAGGGGCCGGTCGCCCTGGGACTGGTGCAGGTATAGACGCCGACCGTTCGGGCCCCGGCGGCGGCGGCCAGGTGGAGCGGCCCGGTGTCGTTGGATAGGAAGACGTCGGCTTCGGCCGAGAGCGCGGCCAGTTGGGGCAAGGTCGTCTTGCCGCAGAGGTCGAGCACAGGGATGGACCCCAGATCGGTTCGCAATTGCTCGACCAAGGGACGGTCTTCGGGAGCGCCGACCGCGATCAAGGACGCCCCGCGCTCCTCGACCGCTCGGCGAGCCAGCGCGGCGAACGACGAAGGGGGCCAGCGTTTGGTTGGCCAGCGCGCGCCCATGTTCAGGACGAGGCGAGGACTCGCGGTCTCCGAGAGGACGTCCCGGGCCCATCGGCGGTCGTCGATCGACGTGGCCAGGGCGAACCTCGGCCGCGAGACATCCGCGCCGAACGCTTCGGCCACCTTCAAGAGCCGATCGACCGCATGCATCTCGGCCGAGACCGGCGGCAAGCGATGATTGTAGAACTGATCGGCTCCTTCGCGGGCAAACGGCTGGCCGATCCGGACCTTCGCCCCGGTGGCGGCCGTCATGATCCCCGAGCGGAGCAACCCTTGAAGGTCGATCGTGACGTCAAACCGCCTGCGCCGTAAATCGGCCAGAAACCGGCCAAACTTCGCCAAGCCCCCAGGACTCAACCGGAACCCGGCGCGATCGAACGGAATCACTTCGTCCAGGTCGGGATGACCGTCAAGCAAGCTCCGCAGCCCTGTGTTCACCACCCAGGCCATCCGGGCGTCTGGCCATTGCCGGCGCAAGGCTGAGAGCACGGGCAAGGCGTGAACGATGTCGCCCAGCGAACTCGGCTTGATCAGGCAAACTCGCTCGGGACGGAGTTGCGTGAGATCGATCCGTGATCCATGCATTGGCAACCTGGAACTCCCTTCCCCTGTTCGGCCGGAGGAGCGTATCTTATCCTGAGCGGCCCGTTGGCGACAACGTCAGCCTTTGGTTTCTTCGCGTCCTGGAGTCGGTCATTCATGCACGCATTTCTGTTGGTCCTCTTCGCCAGTGTGGTCGCCCAGGAGCATGGTCAAATTCGGTTCCTTCCCACAGCGGCCGAGGCTAACGTCCCCGAGCGGTTTCGCCTGGAGGCTTCGACCTTCGCGTTTGAGCGCGAGGAACTGCGGACCACACCGGGTTACTCAGTCTCGGCCTTGCGGTTCCCGTCACCGATCGTGACCCCCGATCCAGTGAACAACACGGTCCACGCCGAGTATTTTCTGCCCAAAGGAGAGGGGAAGCGGCCCGCCGTCGTCGTCTTGCACATTCTTGGGGCCGACTTCGCCTTGTCGCGCTACCTGGCAGCCAGGCTGGCCGATCGAGGAGTGGCGGCCCTGTTCGTCAAGCTGCCCTATTATGGCGAGCGTCGGCCGCTTGACGGTTCGAAGCGGTTCCTGTCCGTTGACATTGAACGTTCGATGTCGTCGATGCGTCAAGGGGTCTGCGACGTCCGCCGCGCCTCGACCTGGCTGGCGAGCCGACCCGAAGTTGATCCAAGGCGCCTGGGCGTGGCCGGGATCAGCCTAGGAGGAATCGTGGCCAGTCTGGCGGCGTCGGTCGATCCGAACTTGAGCCAGGCTGCGCTGATTTTGGCCGGCGGCGACCTGGCCGAGATCCTCTGGACGATGCCCGAGGCCAAAGGCTACCGAGCCCTCTGGACCGCCCAGGGCAAAACTAAGGCCGACCTGGCCAAGCTCACCGAGCCGTTCGACCCCTTGCGTTATGCCGATCGTCTCAAGGCCAAGCGCGTCATGATGATCGCCGGAAATGTGGATGAGGTGGTCCCCCCTTCCAGCGCCCGAGCCCTCTGGAACGCCGCCGGTCAACCTCCGATTTACTGGTACGACTGCGGCCACTACTCCGCCGCCGGCTTCCTCCTCCCTGCCGTCCGCGAAACGGTCGAGTTCTTCGCGTCCGAGCCGCCTGATCTGGGAATCAAACAGAAGCTGTGAACGACCAACGCGGCACGCCGAGGTTCCTTAACCTCCTGGAATCTGGGTGTGCCGATTCGTATCAAGCGGCAGGCTTTGCCCGACGTCGCCGCGCGAAGCCCAAGCCCAGACCTATCACGACGGCGATCCCGGCCGAGATGAGGGTCGCAGGCTCGGGAACCGCCTGGAGATCATTATAGTTGATTGTCATGTCATCGACATAGGCCGTCGTCGGTCCTCCGCCAGCGCTTGCCAGGCCGAGACCAAAGCGCACGAAATCAACCTTCAGGCTGCCCCACGACACCCCAGGAGAATATTCGCTCGCGCTGATCTGGCTGAGGGTGATCGAGCTTTGGTTGGTAAGGCCCGGAGTAGCACCTTCCACATGGAAGAGTTGCGAGTTCGCGTTGACGTTGATCTCTGCCCAGTTGGCGCCGGTCACAATTGCCGGATAATTATACATCACCGCGAGCGTATCGTCGGAACCAAGGCCGGGCGCGGCGATCGAGAAGATGATGTACGGAGCCTCTTCAGGGCCACCAACGGTTCGCTTGACGAAATAACTCGCCGACGTGATCTGCCCGAGCGTCAGGTTGGACGAACTAATGTCGAGCTTCACACGCGCATATTGATCCGTATTAGCGATCGACAACATCGCCGACTGGAGCCCGTTATGCTTCACGGCGGTCGAGAGACTCGCGGCACTTCCGGGGTCACTATAGAAGTCGTAGCTACTCCCCTCGAACCCTTCGGTGATCTGACCGGCTTCGACCCATGCCGGCGCGGCCATCGCCAGGGTCAAGACTGCCACCGTCAATCCGACCCACTTCAGTGTGTGCGTCATCATCGTTTCATTCTCCCGAATTCGTCATGTGGCAGACCGTCTTATAGTCCAACGCGAACGAATAGGACGGCTCTGCCCAGAGTAGATACGTCATCATCGCCCCATCAACTCAATCTCGCAAGGGGGCATCGGTTTTTGTGACGAATCACAACGAATCGGGATTGACAATTAACGAATTCGTTACGAGTTGGCCTCCCGGATCATCCCGTTCAGGGTTGTGGCTCGGACGTTCGCCGTTCGTACTTCCAACGTTCCATTTCGGTGGTAAGACGGTCCAGGGCGCGGCTGAGACGGTCGCGGTTCTTAACGTCCTTTTGAAGTTGCGCCCGGATCGAGAGTTCCTTCTCGGCGCGAAGGGTCTCGTACTGGTTGGCAAGTTGCTCCGACCGTTTTTGCATGTGGGCGAGGGCCGGATCTCGGGGTGACCTCACGATGCGACGGATCGCGATCAACTGCTTCTCGACGCGATCGCGCTCGGCCAATACGGTCGCGACCTCCGTGTCATCCTTCTGGTCTAGCACGTGCGCCTGAGCCGTCCGAAGATCGGCCATTGTCTGGCGCAACAGGTTGGCCTGTCGCTCGGCCTGTTTGGTCAGCACCTTGACCGTGGCCGGGGACTCGGTGGGTTCCTGCCCGGGGGATAGAGTGACGAGTGTCAAGAGTCCCGACACGATCAGGCAACCGGATCGCATCCTCATGGGGCCACCTCTTCGCGGTTCGTTTGACGAGCGTCGAGACCGGTCCTCATCCGGTTCCAGGCGTCCGCCGGATTTCCTCGTTCAAGGTACGGCACCGCCCCGGGCCAAGACAATCGTCAACCCGCCCGCCTGGTCGCATTGCACGACCGGGCGACTCGGGGTATGTTCCGAATGGGAGACCGTGCCTTTCAAAACGCGGCGACGACCAGGAGGGAGCCATGCCGGCGAGCGTAACCAGTGTGTTTTTGTATGTGAACGATATGTACAAGTCCTTGGATTTTTACAACGAAATCGTCGGCGCAGAGATTACCCAGGTTCACGCCGAGGAAGAAGGCGGGCCGATCAGCCTCGCGATCCTCCGGATCGGCGACTTCGCCGTGATGCTTCATCCCCAGGAAGAACACGAAGAAGAGTTTGACAACCAGCGGGTTGGCATCGGAATCCATTTACAATTGCGTGTTGACGACGTGGATGCGTTTTACGCGAACTGCATGGAGCAAGGGGCGATCCTCAGCGTCTCCGGCGAGCCGATCGACCAACCCTGGGGCTGGCGCGAGTTCGCCTTGAAAGACCCTGACGGCTTCGTCTGGTCGGTCTACCAGGATAAGAGCGGCGGTCAGTGGGTCTGATCCAGGGGTGAAGCGGCCGATTCGCTCCACGACGACCCGAGCACCAAGGCCGAGCCGGCGAGGGCCGCCGTCTCGACCCGGAGGATGGTGGGACCCAGGCTGATCGGGGTCCACCCCTTCGCGACGGCGGCGTTGACTTCGAGGTTGGTGAAGCCCCCTTCGGGACCGATCGCCAACACGGCGCGTTCGCCAACGGGGATCTGGGGCCAGGACGACGGCACGATCCCTCCTGGATGAGCGATCAAGCGGACGCAACTGGCGTCCTGGCCGAGAAAGTCGCTCCAAGGGGTCAGCTCGGCCAGGTCCATCAGGCGGCTCCGACCGCATTGCTTCGACGCCTCGACGACGACGCGGCGGAGCCGGTCGAGCTTTCCCGCTCGGGGATCGACGACCGAACGCTCAGCGCGCAAGGGGACCAGACGCGACACGCCCAGTTCGGTCGCCTTTTCCACCAACCAGTCAAACCGGTCCCCCTTGGGCACGGCCGATGCCAGGGTCAACCGGCACGATGGAGCGGGCTCGGTCAACGGGTCGCCGACGACGTTCAAGGTCACGCCGCTCTTGGCCGTGCTCACGATCGAAGCCCGGTAGGCGGTCCCTCGCCCGTCGAAAACCTCGACGACCTGGCCGGGCTTCAATCGCCTGGCCAGGGCCAGGTGTCGCCCTTCGTCGCCGTCGAGCTTGATTTGCCCGTTGACGGGGCCTTCTGGACAGTAAAATCGGTCGGACACCCGTCCCCCCACCCGTAAAGGCCAAAGCTTCAGCCCCATCGTACCGATCGTTAAGGAGGAACGCGACAGCGATCCAAAGGGTTCGCCCCGTTTGGTCCCCGGACCAATAGGTCGTCCGTTCAAATTCAAACAACCCCACTGCCAAGGAGGCATCCCGCCGTGCGGACCAGGGACGCGGGACGATCGACCGATCCGTTTTCCGAGGTGGACGCCCCCTTTATCCCGACAGCCGTCCATGCCGAGGCCGTCGCGCGCCTGGTTTATGTGATCGAGTCTGGACAACGCCTGGCGACGCTGTATGCCAGGCCTGGCCTGGGCAAGACGATGGTCCTCCGGCGCGCCCTGGAACTGGCGCGAGGACCTGGCCGTCGGATTGTCAAGGCGTCTGGCCCGATCGACGGCCTCGATTTATTGACGACCCTGGCCGAACGATCAGGGCGGCGGCTTCCCCCAAAGGCAAGCCGGGCCGACGCCTGGCGAGCCTTGACTGACTCGGCCCGAGTCTGTCGACTCCAGCGCCTGGCGATCGTCCTCGTCATCGACGACGCCCAGAGGTTGACCTCGCCGGCCGATCAGCTCGACCTGGACCGTCTCCCCCACCTCGACCCCCACCCAGAGGCTTGCGTCACCGTCATTCAAGTCGGCCGAGACGCCGACATCGAGCCTGCTTCCGACCCCTGGACTCTGGCAATCCGGCTCGCCCCGTTGACCAGGACCGAGACGTCAGGCTACCTCAACGCCAAGCTGGCGGCGGCCGGTCGCGATCAAACCGCCTTCACTCCCAAAGCCGTCACCCTTCTGCACGCCCTGACCTCGGGTGTCCCTCGTGGCATCGACCGCCTGGCGTCGTTAGCCCTGATCGCTGGCGAAGCACGCGGCCTGGAGATGATCACCCCAGACGTGATCGACGGCGTGGCCCGCGAATGCGTCGCCGTTGTGCCTTATTAGGTAATTATCCCAAGAGGCGAGCGGGGGGCGTGCGAATTGAGATCATTTCTCAGGGGCGGCTCAAGGGCGCACGGGCTTCCCGCCTTCAAGCACGCCGCAGTGGATCAAGGTCGCCTGGATCGTCTCGGCAGGATTCAGACCGGCCTCGATCAGCCATGAGCGATATTCGGCGGCGCTATAGGCTCGGCCTTCGGTCAGGGTGAACAAAGAGGCTGAATAGAGGGCGATCGCCAACGGGCCGTCGAGCGCGTCGTTGAGAAACACGTCGTGGATCAAGAGCCGGCCGCCCGGCGTCAAGGCATCGGCCAACCGTGTGAGTAAGGTCCGGCATTCGGGAACGTCCCAGTCATGCAGGATGTTGGAGAGCAAGATCGCGTCGGCCCCGGTCGGCACCGGATCAGCGAACATGTCGCCGGGCTCGAACCTGATCCGATCTAATGCGCCCGATTCTTCAGCCAGCTCGCGAGCCACCTTTAATACCTCAGGCCGGTCCCAGATGATCGCATGTAACCGCGGATGCGCTTGTAAATAGGCGATACTGTAAATTCCGGTCCCGCCGCCGACGTCGAGCAGTAATCGAGCCTGATCCAACGGGACGCTCTTGGCCAAAACCGGCGCGACGTTTCTCGCCCTGCCGGCAAGGGCCAGGGTCAAGACTCGGGCGCTCGCCTCCTGTTCCATGGCCGACGCGACCCCTTCCCGGTAGATGAACGCGGCCCCCTCTTCGTCCGCCCCAGCCCCCGCCGGACGGTTGGTGCGCAGCCGCTCGACCATCGCCAGCACTCCAGGGCTTCCGGCCGCCAGGCCCAGGTAGCCGCCCACCTCAAAATCACATTCTGGCGTGAGATGTTCACGAGCCATTGGTGACATGGTCAGCATCCCTTGCTCATCAACCA
>JBDTIR010000241.1:0-5267 GCA_039936275.1 Isosphaeraceae bacterium
TCTCGGCCAGAAACCGTTGCGGACCCTTTCTCTTTGCCTGGTGGCGTGGTCCGGCCGCTTGGCGTATCGTTGGAACGTCGCGACCTCATTCCCGACGGTTCGCGGATCGATTGGATTCATCCGTTACCTTTTGGCGACTCGGAGCGTGCCTGTCGTGTGGATGCAACAGTACGACCCCTTGGGAAGCTGGCTGGCCTCGACCTTGTTGGCGGCCTTGCCGGTCGCCGTGTTGCTGGGGCTTCTGGCGTCGGGGCGTGCAGGGGCCTGGCAGGCGGCCCTAGCGGGCCTGGCGACGGCCCTGGCCGTCGCGGTCGGAGGGTTTGGGATGCCTGCTGATCGGGCGGCGGCGGCGGTCGGTTACGGCATGGTCTTCGCCTTGTTTCGCATTGTCTGGCTGATCCTGGCGGCGGTCTACCTGTATGATCTGGCCGTCTCGGCTGGCCAGTTCGACGTCATGAAAGCCTCGATCGCCCGGCTCTCAGGGGATCGTCGCTTGCAAGCGATCCTGGTCGCCTTTTCCTTCGGCGCCTTCATTGAGGGGGCGGCGGGCTTTGGGGCTCCGGTGGCGATCTCGGCCGCCTTTCTGGTCGGTCTGGGGTTTCGGCCGTTTCAGGCGGCCTTGCTTTGCCTGATCGCCAACACGGCGCCGGTTGCCTGGGGGGCGATTGGCACGCCAATCAAGACCCTTGGCGGCGTCACCGGCCTGGAGGTCGAGGCCCTCAGCGCCATGATCGGGCGAATCTTGCCGGTCCTCTCATTCATCATCCCGTTCTGGCTGGTCCGGACGATGGTCGGCTGGCGTGAGACGTTCGCCGTCTGGCCGGCCTTGCTGACTGTGGGCGGCACGTTCGCCGTGGTTCAGTACCTCTGGTCGAATTTCGTGGGGGTTGATCTGGTCGATATCGCCTCGGCCGTCTCCAGCTTGCTGGCGGGCGTCGTCTTGCTCCAGGTCTGGAGGCCGCGTCAGGTGTGGCGGTTCCCCGACGATGATCGCGATTTACCGTTGGATTCGCCGTCCGATTCCCCGATCATTGACCCGCCCTCGGTCAATCCGCAAGTCGAAGGGCTGAGTTTCGGCCGGATCGCCCGGGCCTGGATGCCGTTTGGCTTGCTGTCCTTGACGGTCCTGATCTGGGGCGTGCCGGCCGTCAAGACGCAGATGGACCGGACGACGTCGTGGCACCCGGAGATGCCTAGGCTGCACCTGTCGATCGCCAAGGGGGAGGCCGTCACCGGCCATCGGACGCCGACGGCGGCGGACTACGAGAAGGCGATCGTTGACGTCGTGCCGATTTCTTCGACCGGTACGGCGGTGTTCGTGGCGGCCCTGGTGAGCGGGCTCTTTCTGGGAGTGGGCCTCGCTCGGCAGGCCAGGATCTTTGGCCAGACGGTCATCCGGCTGATCCCGGCGATGATGGCGATTTTTTGTATGCTCGCGCTGGGATTTGTCACCAAGTATTCGGGAATGGACGTCGTGCTTGGCTTGGCGTTTACTCGCACGGGCCCCTGGCTGTATCCGGTCTTCGGCACCTTGCTGGGCTGGCTGGGCGTGGCCCTGACCGGATCGGACACATCGAGCAATGTTTTGTTTGGCAACCTTCAGAAAATCACGGCGGGCAAGCTGGGGTTGAACCCGGTCTTGATGGCGGCGGCCAACTCGGCGGGCGGCGTGATGGGCAAGATGATCGACGCACAGTCGATCGTCGTCGCGGCGGCGGCGACCGGCGAGGGCGGCAAGGAAGGAGACTTGCTCCGCGCCGTGATCGGGCACAGTATCGCTTTGGCTTTGATGGTCGGGGCGATTGTCTGGCTCTTTGCGCACGTTTTTCCGGGTGGCGTGCCCCTGGCGGGATAACCTTGGCAGTTTGAGGCTTGCTCTTGAATTGCCAAATGTCCGGAAGTTCGGGAAGGAACCCGTTGACTCGACATTCGGAGGGACTGTACACTTAGATTGATAACCGCGATGGAGCCCCAAGGGTCGTTTGCACTGATCGGCCCCGCCTTTCTTGCCAGATTGTCCCCGATTTTGGGCGATCCGGTTTGCACGTCCCCCCCGATGAACTTATCTTCCCGCGTTGTCGTCCGTTCCGTGTCGCCCGGCGTTTCGAATTGGAACGAGAGCGTTTGGTTCAACGGACCTCGTTGGGAAGTTCGCCACGGGAGTGGAAATATGGTGAACGATCGACATGCATTTCGTCCAACCGTCTCCGGGATGATTTTGGAGAAGCGGGTACTGCCGACCCTCCTGGCGATGGTGCAGTTCTCGACGCCCAACGGCCCGTCAGGCGCGCCGTCCACCTCAAACACCCGGGGGATGGGCGTCAATTTCAGCACGATTTCCAGCTCGGGCGTCATATCAGGCACCAGCGGCTACAACGGCAACGCCGGGCTCGGCGTGGGGTTCTCTTACTCCACCCGGTCGCTTTACGCGCTGAGTTCGGGGTTTGGCATTGGTTACAGTCTCTCGGCTGGCAGCCGAGGTTCGGGCGGTTCGAATGCATTGGGAATCTTCGGAGGCCCCAGCCTGAACCCCTACGGCCCTGGAGTCGGCGGCGGCGCCGGGCTTCAGACCGGTCCCCGGGCCGGCGGCTCCGGCGGCACTGGCGGGGTGAGCCCGCCCTCGACGCCGGGAGGCCCCCAGCCCGCGCAAGTGACTCCCACTCCATCGGGGCAACCCGCCACTCCTCAAGGGCAGGGCATCTTGCCGCCGCGCGCACCTGCCGTCTCACCCGCCGCGATCCCGCTGCCCACCGCCATGTCGGCTGGTCCGACGAACCCCTTAGCGTCGGGCGTCGAGACGGGCTCCCCCGCGACGTCCATGGTTCGTTGATGCAAAGGCGAAAACATCGCGAGTCCCAATTCCAGCATGGAAACACTGTGAACGAAGAGGACGGAACTTCTGGCGCACCGTCAACAATCTCGCGCGGCGGGCCGTCCTCTTGAGTCTCAAGGGACCGTGCTTGTTGGCCCCCCGCGCTGATCACTTTGATACGTAGTAAGCGCGATGCCGAAGTCCAAAAGCGGACGGCCGATGATTCGGTCGCCGCGTTGGGTTGGCGTTTACCAGCGGCTCGCGCCTCAGTTGTAGGCCGTCTAGAAGGCGGGCCGTCTCATGGGAATCGTTGTCCGCTTCAAGCATCGGCGGTGCCGGAACACCGCCAATCGGCCCCCTCGCCGCCCGGACGAAGTTCCTTCAGGGCTGGACGGAGCCGGGCCGGGTGATCACGGATGGTACTTGAACGTCCTCGACGGCCTCACCGCGCTGGATTGGGTCGGGCCGGTCCAGAGGCGGTACTTGATCGCCCTTGATGACCTCGCCGCCGTGGCGGGTGATGAGGAAATACCAGAGTTGCCGATTCATGGTCGGCCGGAGGACGGCCCCCGAGCCGTCAGCCATGACGGCTCGGGGGCCGTCCTCATGAAACGAGCCGGTGTAGACCATCCGGGCCTTGGGGTCGCCGCCAGTGTAGACAGGAGATGTGTTCACATGGAACTCACTGCCGCCCCAGCCGCCGACACTCCACCCCTGCGAGTCCCACTTCTCGACGATGGTTAGGGTTATTGGGATTCCGTCGATGATGTCACCGGTCCGGATATTGGTCGTCGGTCGACCGTTCGAGTCCTTGGTGAGAACTGGCAAGATCACGCCCTGGCACGTCCCGACCCTCTGGGCAAAGTCCTGTCCCCAGATCGACCGGCCGCCGCCCCAGTTGGCACCGTTGTGGAGCGGGGCGAACCGGGTCGCGCCCTGATAGGCCGCGCCGTCAGCGGTCTGAACCTTCGCCGCCGGCTTCGGTTCGATGTTTGGGTTCTCCGGGCAGAGGTAGGCTGTAAAGACCGTGCCTGATGCGGTGCGGTTGGCCGGGTGCCAGTTCTCCAGATTTAGATTAAGGCCGTTGTATACCGCTTGACTGTTGTCAAGCTGTACTTTCCGGGAGAACGTATATGTCATATCGGGGACTTTCTCACGTCCGGCGCCAGGACCGGTGGACAGCGCGGACAGTTCAGACAGCCAAGTCAGCCTGAGAATCCGACGCAAGGCGATGCACAAGAATGGCTTCCGCACCGTGTACTGCCTCGGCGTACACCGCTGAAACTGTCCGCGCTTGTCCGCCCTCAGCGAGAAAGTCCCCAGACGAGGACACTATCTCAAAACGGTCCTTCACCCAGGGTAGACGGTGGACAATTCGCGTCGGGGCGTGTGCAATCGTTAGGCGTGATTGCTTGATTGGCCTCGACGGAGCGAGTCCCCATGCCCACGATTCCGCAACGCATCGCAAACGACTTTGCCGTTTTCTGCGCACAATACGGCGACGTCACGACGATGGCCGAGCACCGCGCGCCATCGCGGCAGTCGCTCTACCGCCAGGCTCGTCAGGTCGAGACCGCCGACGACGGCGCCGCGGCCCGGGCCCGTATTGATGAGCTTCACCAGCAGCTCGTTCAGCGGCAGCTTGAAGTTCAAGCCCTCCAGGAGCGGTTGAAACACACCGTCGAGATCACTCCCGAGAAGCCGCACGAATTCGCCGCGGTCGCTCAGGCCGAGGGGGTCAGCCTGAGTGTCGCTCGGCGGCTCTTGCGGAGCGTCGCAGGGGCAATACCCACTCCGAGTGTGCCGACGCCGGGGCGGGCGACGCGGGAGGCCGGCAAACGTAAAGGAGCCCTGCTCCAAGTGTTCGACGAGGCGGCCCGGCCCAAGGTCAAACAGGGCGCCGTCGACGAGATTTTTTGGGACCCAAACCGGTCCTGATGGTCGTCGAGTCCGAGCGCCTTTGCTGGATGGCCGGGCGGATGGTCCAGGCTCGCGACGGCGTGACATGGGCGGAGCAATTTGCTCGACTTCCGGCACTCAAGTCGGTGGTCCGAGACGACGGGACCGGGTTGGGTAAAGGGATCAAACTTGAGCGTGCACGTCGTCGCGCCGTCGGTCTGCCAGATCTTGACGATGCGCTCGATGTCTTCCACACGCTCCGCGAAGGAGGCCGTGCGTTGCGGAAGACCCGAGGGGCGGCCACGCATGCCCCGGAGCGTGCCGACGCGGCTCAGAAGGACTTCGATCGACGCGGCCGTCAGGGTCGATCGCGCCAGGGTCATGGTGCACCTTTGAACCAGCTCTGGCGTCAGGCCGAGCGGCTTTGGGATCAGTCCACGATCGCCGAGACGTCCTGGAAACGTGCCCGGTCGGCGTTCGAGATCTTCACCGCCGAAGGTCGCTTGAACAACCGTGCCGCGGCCATCGTCGCGGCGTCATCACCGCATTTGAGCGG
>JBDTIR010000242.1:0-5433 GCA_039936275.1 Isosphaeraceae bacterium
GGGCCAGTCCGCTGGAATGGTGAGTTTGGTCGTCGGCTCCCATTGGCACTCGTGAAGGTTCTTGGGGCCCAGGGCTGGCGAAGTTTGGGGCTTCCCCTCAAAGGGGCCGAGGGTCGTCATGAGTCGCGCCCCTTTGCCGCCGTAATAGCCCATGCGGAAGATCTCGATCCCGAACCGACGGGCCGGGTTGGTCGAGATCAAAAGGTCGATCGATTCGCCCGCCTCGACGCTCTGTTTTGAGGCGTACCCTTCGATCCAAGGGGAACGGAAGCCGTCCTTGTCGAGCCGAACCCGCGTCAGTTGCCAGTCACTGGCCCCTGGTTTGCGGTTCTCGTCGCGAATGAGATTCGGCTGGGCCGGTTGCACTTGGGGGGCCGGTGAGTCGTCGGCGCGAGCGGCCGAGGGCTCGACGACCGCCGCGAGGGCAAGGCCGGTCATGGTCTTCAAAAGATCGCGTCGAGAGGTGTCCATGAAGGGCCCCTTTTTTTTGAGATCGAGATGAAAGCTTCTTGACGTGTTGAGCCGTCGTCAACGCCCAAGGGGCGTCGGACGGCTCAACGATCAATCAGTTCATTCGTTTCAGGAGTTCATTCAAATCGGAACGAGAACAGGTCGGCGTCCTTAAGAATGAAGCGAATTCGGATTGGCTTGCCGGCGAGTGAGGACAGGTCGCCGCCCTTGGTCCAGGAGACGGCCGCGTTGATCTCGTCGCCGCTCAGGTCGGGGCTGTCCTTGGCGGTGAATCCGTCAATCGGCTTGCCGTCGGCGTCTTGCAGCTCGACCTGAATCTGCCCTTGGTCGGCGGTCCTGGAGTTAAGGACCAGGCGCTTCCCCTCGAACTCGACCGGCCTGGTGATCGCCTCGCCCCCTTCGGAACCGGCGTGGAGGGCGGCGAAACCGTCGAGCCGGTAGCTGAATCGGCGAAGCCGGCTGGCCGGGCCTTTGTAGTAGGCTTCGGTGCCGTAAACTGACAGTTCCTGGTCGTGACCAGGGAGTGTGAGCAGGCCCCAGGCCATGTAGTTGCTGCGGTTGCCGTCGCGGTCTTCGGGGGCGTCGAACGGGATCACGGGGTCTTCGAAACGGTGGAAGGTCTGGCCGTCTCGACTGGACATGAACGTTGGTTCGACCTGCTGAGTGGTGGGGTGGAACCGGGTCGGGAAGCCGACCAAAAGATGCGGAGCGCGTGCATAGCGCATGATCGCATTTGTGTAGAGGTGTTCAAGCGGAGCGCCGGTGTAGTCAAGGAAGACGGGCGCGGTCCAGTTCAAGAAATCCGGGGACGTGCCGGTCATGATATCGCGGACCTTGCGGAAGGCCCGGTGATATTCGCGGTAGGTTTTGGCGTATCCGTCCCAGAAAGCGAGGTTCTGGGAGTCGAACGCGCCTTTGGTAATCACGGGGGCGTCGGCCAACCGGGTCCAATGGATCGCGTCGGGCGATTGCAGGGCGAGCAGGCCCCCTTTGCCCAGGGCCAGGGCCTTGTACTTCGCTTCGGCGGTGGCTGCGGGGTTCGCGTCTTTGAACGGGGTGAAGTTATGCGTTCCAGGCCCGTTCCAGACGATGTTGTTTTCTTTCGAGCTATCGAACTCGAACAGGCCCAGGTTGGGTTTGACCCAGTGGATGCCGTCCTTGCTTTCGGCGTAACAGGTCACTTCGCGATGGGACGCCTTCTTGGTTTGTTCATCGAAGTGGGAGCCTCGATAATACATCCGGTACGTATCGCCATCCTGGAAGATGGTGAAGTATGCGGAGGTGTTGCCTTCCCAGGGTTTGTCAGCCGTGAAGACGAGTTCCTTGGGGGTCGGCTTCTGGACCTCAAGCCCGGCCTTGCCGACGAGGCGGTCAATGAGATAATCATCCACGAACGGCTCGACCCGTTGACCGATCTTCTCCGCCTTGAGCGGAACCTTGACCTTGGCGAGGTAGATCGAGGTTTTTCCTTCGTGAGACGAGTAATAGCTGATCCACAAGAGGCCGTCGTGCCAGGCGAGCCCGGCGTAGCTGGTGTCTCCGCCGCTGGGCAGGGTGAGCACCGGCTCGTAGGAGTCAAGCGTCATCCTGGCGACGACCGTCTTGGCGCCGCCAGGGTAGCTGCGGCCGACCGCCCAGAGCGCGCCGTCGGGCAGTTGGATGAAGTTCGGCCCACCGACCTGGTGCTTGGTTTCGGTCCAGGTCCAATCTTTGTAAGGAGCTTTGCTTCGTCCGATCCATGCGAGCTTGCTGTCCGCTTCGCGGCGGACTAACGCGATCATCTCGCCGTCGGGCAGGAATCGGAGCGTCGTTTCGTTGGGTCGGCCGGGAATGTCGAAGGTTTTGACGAGGTCATACTTCACGCCGTCGGTGCTGGAAAAGAGCTTCAAAGTCCAGTTTGGCTGGCTTTTGTCGTCCTTGCCCTTCGGGGGCGTCGCGCCATACGAGACGCCGTAAGCCGTGCCGCCGTGCCAGGTAACGCGCCAGAGCCATTCTCCATCGGTCAAGACGGGTTTGGGATCGGTCCACTTGTGGCCGTCGGTCGAGAACATGACCCTTGGCTGACGGCCCTTCAGGGTTTTCGTCCCTTCGTAAAGTGAGCCGCCGGCGACGATCATCAAGCGGCCGTCCGGCGTGATCGACAGCTTGGGATCGCGGAGATCGACTCCTTTTTCCGTGATGTAAGCGGCGGATTTCCAGGTCTCGCCGTCGGCCGATTCGAGCAATCGCAGGCCGCCGTCGCCGCCGACGTGGGCGTCGGACTCGCGGAAGGTGCAGTACCAGGTGTCATGCCAGCGGATCAGGTCCGTAAAGGCGTTGTGTTTGCCCTGGTCCCAGATTTTCTTGACCGAGACCAGCTCCGGCTCGGCTGAGCGTGCTGGCGAAGGGACGGGCAGGACCAAGAGGCAGGCGGCGATCCAGAGCCAGGGGCGCGACATCAGTTTGGTCCTCTTTTCCTCGTCAACAAAGACCCAAAAGCGGGGGGAGCCTCCGACTTCAAACCAGGAGCCGGTTCCGTCTTTGGCCGGGGCCGGTTGCTAGTGTGCAGGAGATTGGCGGCGGCTTCAACACCCTGGTCCTTTTGGAACGCCTTGGTGGGAGCGTCCCGACCCTTTCGAAAAGGATTCTGGACCTGGGGACGCATCTCGATTACTCTCAAACGGGGACCGTTCCAACAAAAGCACAACCGACCAAGCCAGAAGGGCTGGATCCAATGGCGAGACGACCGATCGATGCGGCGCACGCGACGAGCCACCTGGTCTCGGGGATCTGCCCGCCGCCTCGGCGGGACCTGTTGCGGGTCGGCTCTCCCACGCGGCGATGGTTCCTACAAGCGGGCCTGACGGGCTTCGCCGGCCTGTCCGTGGCGCAGTTGCTTCAGCTTCAAGCCCAGGCGAAGGGGGCCGAGCGGAGCCCTTCGGCCGATCCGAAGGCGGTCATCCTGTTCTGGCTCTCGGGCGGCCCGAGCCATGTGGACATGTGGGACCCGAAGCCCGACGCACCCAAGGAAGTGCGGGGGCCGTTCGGCACAATCGCGACCAACGTGCCCGGAGTCCGGTTTTGCGAGCATTTTCCCAGGCAGGCGGCGATGATGGATCGCCTGACCGTCATTCGATCGATGGACTGCTCGGCCAGCGACCACACGCCGATCACCATGCAGGCGGGCAACCCCCTGGCCAGACGGACCAATAACGGCCTGGATGGCGCGGGTTATCCGTCAATGGGCTCGGTCGCGGCGAAGTTTCGAGGGGCGAACTCCCCCACCTTGCCAGCCTTCGTGGGCCTGGCCGATAGCTGGGCGGCCGACGTCTGGGGGCCTGGCGATCTCGGCTCGGCCTTCGCTCCGGTTCAAGGGTCGGAGCTGGCCGGACGGTTTAATCTGCCCAAAGGGGTGACCCTGGACCGCCTTCAAGACCGCGACTCCTTGCGGCAACAGCTTGACGGCCTGCGCGCGTTGATCGACAGTCCGATGATCGAGAAAGCCGACCGATATGCCCAACGCGCGGTGGAGATGATCGCCTCTGGCGAGGCCAGACGGGCTTTCGAACTGGACAAGGAAGACCCGAAGCTGCGCGACGCCTACGGCCGGGACAGCCTGGGTGAGAAGGCGCTCCTGGCGCGTCGCCTGGTCGAGTCCGGTGTGACGTTCGTGCTCGTCAGTGGCGCCTGGGGCTACTTTGACCACCACGGCGACTCCGTGAAGTGGGGCGGCATCGAAAAAGGGCTCCGGCCGCTCTTGCCCAGGGTCGATCAGGTGCTCGCCACCACGATCAACGACCTGGAAGGCCGAGGGTTGCTTGACTCAACTTTGGTGGTGATGATGGGCGAGTTCGGTCGGGCGCCGACGATCAACAAGGACGCGGGGCGCGATCACTGGACCAACGCCATGTCGATGGTCCTGGCCGGCGGCGGCTTGCGACACGGGCAGGTCATCGGGGCGACCGACCACAAGGGGCACGGCATTCTCGAGCGCAAGGTCATGCCCCAGGACCTGGCCGCGACCGTCTTCCGCCACCTCGGCATCGACCTGGACACCCAGTGGCTCAACCCCCAAGGGCGGCCCAACCCGATTGTGGTTCATGGCGGCCAACCGATCGCGGAATTGTTCTAAGTGTTTGATGATTTGTTTGTCTGCGAATGGCTGGATTCATTCCCAAAGGTTGAAGGACGTGCCGGACATGCTCGTGAGGTCATTCACTGTCATCGTCGTCGCCTGCTTGGCCTTGACCGCTTCGGATCGTACTTTTGCGGACAGTCCCTTGATCCGCCAGGTCGGGGTCGATCATGCGCTGAAGACCTCCGAGGCGGTCGTCGTTGACGGCTCGTTGGCGTTGGTTCACACGACCCAGATCTTGCCCATCGACGACCAAGGGGCGGTCCTTCACCCTGGTCGGCTGATGGAACAGACCGAAGCCGTGCTCGACCGTCTTGAATCTACGCTGAAGGCCGCCCATTCGGGGCTCGACCAGCTTATCAAGGTCAACGTTTATCTTGCCAGGGCCGAAGACCTCGCCCCGTTCCAGGAGGCGTTCGCCAGTCGGTTGGGTGACAAAGGCCACCCGGCGATCAGCCAGGTCGTTGGCAGACTGGCCAAGCCCAAGGCCTTGGTGGCCTTGGATGCGGTCGCCGCCGCGCCGGCTTTACTGGAGGGTCGCGCGGTTCAAGGGGACTCCTCAAAGGGCTTCGCCGTCTTGCCGGTCGGGCCTCGGGTGTACATCTCCGGCCAGGCTGAACCCGATGAGAATCTGGCCAGGGCCACGGCGAAGACGTTGAAGGGCCTGGACGCCACCTTGAGGTTTCTGGCCTTGGACAAGGCGAGGGTCGTTCAGCTCAAAGCCTTCGTACAACCGATAACGTCGTTGGCCGAGGCTGAGAGGGAAATCGTCTCGTTCTTCGGCGAGGGGGCGGTCCCTCCGCTGGTCTTTGTTGAGTGGACCTCAGGCAAGACCGTACCGATCGAGA
>JBDTIR010000243.1:0-6456 GCA_039936275.1 Isosphaeraceae bacterium
GTGGCAATGTCCAGGTACGGAAGGCCCTCCGCGTCGGCGACCTTCCGGATCATCGCGTTGATCCCGTCGTCGTCGCGGGTCATGCCGGGCATGATCGACGTCGGCACGATCGTCGCCGTCGGGAAAAGGGTGCGCAAACGTCCAATCAGCTCAGCGTAGTCTTCCGGAAACCTATGCTTAAAATCGTCTCGTTTTGCCGCATCATTAATTCCATAACGAATCAAAATATAGTCAACATTTTTAATTGTCGCGATCTCGCGGTCGAACCGTCCCGAGTCGAGCAGACGGTGGATCAATTCGCCGTCGCGCCCTTGGTTGACGACCTCGGTTGGTGGTAAGTCGTGCTCGGCGGCCAGAAGCAGCCGGATCACGTCTTCGAGGTGGGGCCCCCGGGGGTCGATCTTGCGGCAGATGCTACCGATGCACGTGCTGTCACCGAGCAGGAGGATTTTTAACCCATCCCCGGCTCTTGCAATATTTGAAAACGGAAAGAGTGCGATCAGTGCGAATAATAATGATCGCAACATGTTTGTAATCGGCATCAAGATCCTCCCCTCAAACTACGCCAGACAGGGTCGGGCGTGACACTCCGCGTCGTTGGGTTCAGGCCGTCGCCGTTTCCCCGAGGGCCTTGTACACCGCCTCCAGGAAGAAAAATTCCCCCCACATGACGGATTCATCCACGCCGAGATTCTTGTGAAAGTGGTAAACGCCGTGCTTCAAGACGCCTTGCCAATCTGGATCATTCCAGGCCATGTACTGATCGGTGCAGAGCGCATCGAGGATCGCGAAGGCGGCATTTTTGTAGCGCGTCGCCCTGACCGGGTCTCCGGTCAACGCGGCGAGGTTCCAGAGCCCGGACGCGGCGATCGCCCCTGCGGAGCTATCGACGATCCGGTCGGGGCCTTCCGGAACGTCGAAGTCCCAAGGGGGGATGAGGTCCTCGGGGCATCGCTTCAGGAAATGGTCGGCGCTCCGCTCGGCGACGGCCAGATCGGCCGGGTCGGATGTAGAGGTGTAAACCGTGCCGAAGCCGTAAAGCGACCAGGCCAGGCCGCGCGTCCAGTCAGAATCGGCTCGCAAACCTTGATGCGTGGTCTGGCGGAGGAACGCGCCGGTTTCCAGGTCGAAAATCCCCTCGTGCGCTGTGCCGCCGTCAGGACGGACCAGGGTGCGTTCGGTCGTCCGACAGTGCGCGACGGCGAGGTCAAACAGGGCCTTGTCGCCGGTCTCTCGCGCGGCGTAAAAGATGATCGGCACGTTCATCATGATGTCGATGAACAGGCTCTCCGGCGCCACGAACGACCGCAGGTACCGCCCCTTCTCATTGAACCGCAAGGCCAAGGTTTTGCCGGCGGTGATCAAGACCTGATGCACATGCTCATCGCCGGTTAAATCATACCAGGGTTTGTATGTGTTCAGGAAAATAAAACCAAGGTCGTGAACATCCCGATCATGCTGCTTATGTTCCAGCAGTTTGGAATAATGCTCGGCCTGCGTGCGCCACCAAGGGTCGCCGGTGCGCAGGTGGACCAGCCACATCATCCCGGCGTGGAACCCGGCGCACCAGTCGGTCCACAAGGCGCCGTCGTGCTTCCAGCGCCCTTGGGTTGTATAGATCGGAACGTAATCCGGGTCGCGGTTGATGGTCGCGCGCACCCGGGTCGCGGCGAAGTCAAACGCCCGCTCCAGGCGGGGGCGAAGGCTGGCAAGATCCACGGGGCGGGGCTCGGGCATGGAACGGATTCCGATCTTCAACATGAACCAGGATGTTGATTCAAAATTTGCATGAATCGTTCGGTTGTGATGTTGCCGCCGCTGAGGACCAGGCCGACGTTCTTGCCCGCCAGGGCGTCGCGACGCTGGAAGGCCCCGGCGACGGCCGCCGCGCCCGCACCTTCGGCGACCTGGCGGGTCGACTCGAAAATCAGGCGGATCGCATCGTAGATCTCGGCGTCGGACACGAGCATGATCTCGTCCACGAGCGTCGGAAACAAGGCCAAGGGGAGCGCGAACGGCTGCCTGGTGGCGATCCCCTCGGCGACGGTCTCGGCGCGCTCGGTCTCGACGTACCGCCCTTCTTTCCAGGACCGATAGACCGCGGGCGCTCCTTCGGCCTGCACGCCGATGACCTGGATTCTCGGGTTGACCGCCCTCGCCACCAACCCCGCACCCAAGACGCCACTGCCGCCACCGACCGGCACGAAAATCGTATCCAAGTCAGGTGCGATTTCCAGCAATTCTAGCGCCCAGGTCGCCACCCCAGCGACCAAAAGCGGCTCGTCGGCCGAATGGATGTAGCGAAGTTGATCCAGCTTCGCCCTCGCTTCGGCGGCGAGCCTGGCCTCGTCAAAGTCGCGCCCGCACAAGACGACTTCCGCCCCGTAAGCGCTCGTCGCGGCGACCTTCCGCACGTTCGACCTCTCGGGCATATAAATGATCGCTCTCGCTCCAAACCGCCGCGCCGCGAAGGCCACCGACTGCGCATGGTTGCCCGTCGAGGCCGCCACGACCCCTTTGGCCCGCGTCTCAGAATCCAGAGACGCCAGCAGGTTCACCCCGCCCCGCACCTTGAACGCGCCGGTCGGATTCAGATTTTCACACTTCAAAACGACCCGACACCCCATTGCCGCGCCCAGGGCGTCCGACTCCAGGGCCGGGGTTGGCCGCAAGGTCGGGCCGATCGTAACGCGGGCCTTGAGCACATCAGCAAACGTCAGCATGCAAGAACCATTAAAAGGCGTTAATTTTGCGTCATTCCGCGGCGCAGAGCACCCTGGCCGAGTTAATCTGCCTGGCCAGGGGCTCCCACCAAAGGCCGTCGCTTCGAGTGCTCCAGAGTTCGCCAGAAGACAGGGCGATGACGGCGTATTCCGGATGACTCGGTTCGTAACGGATGTCGGCGATCGTGTCGAACTCCAGCGCCTCTGGGAACCCTCGGGTTACGTGGGTCCAGGTTTTGCCGCCGTCCTTGGACTCGTAGAGGGCGAACCCCAGCCCGGTTCGAGACGCGGCGGCCCCCTGGCCGAGCGCGTCCGGGGCGGTGCCGGCGAGCAGGATCTTCGGGTTGCCGGGCTTGATATCGAGGGCGCGGACATGGCGGCAGGCTTCGAGGCCGCCGCTGCGGTCTTCCCAGGTCTCGCCGTCGTCCAGGCTGATCCAGCAGCCGTCGGACGTCGCCAGGGCGACCACCCCCTGGCTGATCCGGATTGCGTAGACCTCGGTGGGCAACCCTGGACATTCTTGCCAGGTCGAGCCCGCGTCGGTGCTCCGCCACAAACCCGCGCCGACGACCGCCGCGAACCAGGAATTCAGGCCGATCTCAATCCGACGGATTCGCGGCGCGACGCCTTCCGGCGCGGCGGTCGGCTGGCCGAGCGCGGTCCAGGCCATCGGGTCGGTCTGGCCCGCTGGACGCTCGGCGACCGCCAAGGCGCCCTCGGTTCCTTGCCCGCGTCTTGTCAGGCGCGCCGCCAGTTCAATCATTGCCGCGACCTGCTGGCCGGCCAGGTCCAGCGCGTTCGGCTTGACCTCGGCCGGATCAGGACCGATCGCGCGCCGGTGCAGCGCCAAAGGGCGCGTCGCCAATACCAACGACGCCGGTGTATCGACCAGGGCCAGCGCGGTTGGCCGATCCGCGCCCTCAGGAGGGCTCACCTCGCGCCAGTCCTGCCCGTTGTCGATCGTCTCCCAGATCCGTCCTCCCCCATCGACCGCCACCATCACGCCCCCACCAGGCGAGGCCAGATCCAGCACGGCGCATTCCTGAAGGCTGTGAAAGATCGGCCAACCCGCGCCCGGAAACCAGCGATAGATCCCATTATCCGTACCAATGTAAATCATGAGCGTTTTCTTCCCCATGGGGTGTGCGATACGCCGATTCAATTCCCGAAGCAGCGCCTGGACCAACGCCCTACAACCATCCCTTCAACCGGCGGAACGCGGCCGTTCCGTCAAACTGGTGTCCGCCGTCGAAGCTGGCGTGATCGATCTGATCGGGAACGCCGCGCCCTTGGTAGATCCCCTTGGCGACGGCAAAGGCGGCATCGACGCCACCTTGGGGGAAGATCCGATCGGCCTTGCCGTTCTCGACGAACAAACCGCGAGGGGCGATCAAGCCGGCAAGATCGGCCGCTTCGAACCAGGTCAGGATATCCGGCACGTAATTATCAATGCAGTGAGAGAGGCTGAAGATGGAGTCCTTGAACGTGCAGAATGAGCCCGAGAGTACCGCCGCCTTGACCCGGTCGTCGAGTGCGGCGGTGTACATGGTGACGGTCCCGCCGCCGGAAATTCCCATCATCGCCATGCGCTTCGGGTCCACCTCGGGCCGGCTTGCCAGCAGGTCGAGCGCCCGCATCGCGTCCCAGGTTCGCCAGCCGATCATGGTCTCGCCCAGCATCAAGGCCGCCCCCGCGGCTGGCTGGCAACTCGTGCGACCCGCCCCGCTCGCCCTGGCGGCCGGGTCGCGGCGACGACCGAATCCCAGAGGCTCGATCGCCAGGGTGACGTAACCTTGCCGAACGCATTGCACGGCGAAGTCGTGTTGATAGCCGTCAATGTGGTCGCGGTCCTTGCCCTCGTCGTCGATACCGACGATCTCATCGACCCCCCGGCCGTGTCCAGGCACGCAGAGCACGGCCGGCGTGCCGGCCTTCGCCCCGTCAGGGATCAAGAGGTAGCCGAAGGCTGACAGGTCAGGGCGTGTGGCAAAGCTCAAGGCGCGTCGGCGGTAGCCGTCCTTTCGCGTCGGTTCGCCATACGCCGGGTTCAGGTCGACCCGTTCCTCGGGCATCGGGCCGATCAACTCGCGCAGCTTGGCCCGCGCCATCAGCATCCATGCGTTGATCTCGGCATCGTCACGCGCGGTGGGATCGCAGGCCAGGCGGGGCTTGACCTCCCGGTATCGGGCCAGGGTATAGGCCAGCGAATCGAACCGAGGCGTTGAGGTTTCGGGGTCAGGCATGGGCCGGTCCCTTCGGGATGAGGAGTTTCGAGGAGAGGCCGCGACGCATGTCTGCCCTACATTAACGCTTCGCCGATGGCTGGGCAAGCGGTCGGTTCCCCCGTCCGATCCTGACGTTGCGATTCGGCTCGTCTCTTGCACCATTTTATGAAATCTAAGCCAACCCACTGCGATGATTCACGTGACCGGTCACTCGGTCTTCCTCTTTGTATTCAGGCTGAGAAATGAGGAATCGGTCGTTGTGATCCTTTGTCCTCGTTGGTGGGTATCCATTCAGATGATCCGTAAATCCTTGATCGTTCGGAACTACTGGCAAATCGACGACGTCCCCACGAAGCGACGGCGTCCTCTGCCAACCTACGATTCCCGTAGCGCCGAGCAAACCCGAGGAATTGCCGTTCTGCTTGTTATGAAAAGAAGTTACGTCGCTTGGGGGCGGTCTCGGGTTCGGCCTTGGGTTTGCATCGGGTGGAACCAGGGCTCCTTGGGTTTGGATCACTGCCGCTGCGCCGCGCGAACCCGAGGAATTGCCGCTTCCTCTGGGTTAGAAAGAAGTTACGTCGCTTGGGTTCGCGGTGGACGGAACCCGAGCCCGAGGGGGGTCGTTTTTGGCCGCGAGCACGGGCCGCTTGGCCTGGCTTGCCAAAGTGGCAACAATAGAAGGCGTCTCGGGAACTTTGGTCCGGGGCGAAGGAGGTCTCATGGCGGTTACGTCCGAAGTCGTTGAAATCCCGGTACGCGGGATGACCTGCGATCATTGCGTCAACACGGTGCGTCGAGCCCTGGAAGACGTCCCCGGGGTCGAGTCGGCTCAGGTTGATCTGGAGGCCGAACGCGCCGAGGTTCGCTTTGATCCAGACCAGACCGACCCGGCGCAACTCCGATCGGCGATCGAAGCCGCTGGTTACGAATCGTCGGCAAATGGCCGCCCGCCGAGTCCTCCGGCGAACCTCGTCACCATCGGTCTGGCTCCAGACCCCAAGGAGCGCGACGACCCCCCTGCCCCGCACCTTGAAGACTGGGAACTGTCCATCGGCGGCATGCATTGCGCAAGCTGCGTTGGAAGGGTCGAAGGGGCGCTCTCGGGAGTGCCGGGGGTGGGTGACGCTCGGGTCAATCTGGCGACCCAGCGGGCCAGGCTTTCGATCGATCCCGGGCGGGTCTCCGTTGATGACCTGAGCGCCGCGGTGGCCCGCGCAGGGTACTCGGCCAAACGGACGGAGGAAGACCCCTCGCAAGGGGCTAACGCGCTTCGCCAGGAGCGGGCCGAGCAGGTGGCTTTCTGGCGTCGTCGGGTGATCGTCGGCACAGTCTTGACGATCCCGCTCGTCATCCTGGGCTACGGCCCGATGGTCGCCCCGTCGGTGTTCGGTCATGCGGCCTGGATCGGCTGGGCGATGCTGGTTCTGGCGACCCCATTGCTGGTTTACCTGGGCGGCCCCTACCTTCAAGGGGCCTGGGCGCGCTTGAAGCAAGGGTCGTCCAACATG
>JBDTIR010000244.1:0-3253 GCA_039936275.1 Isosphaeraceae bacterium
GCGAGGGGCGGGACCGTTGCTCGACGCGGCGGGTCCGGCCGGCTCAGGACCGGAACCAGGACCGGACGCGGGCCGGGCGTCGAAGGGCACGGTCTGTGCGGAGCCGTCGTCGCCGACGCCGGTCAAAAGGGCGACCTGCCGTTCGGCGGCGTCGAGCAGGCCTTGGCATCGGGTCAAAAGCCGGATCCCCTGGCCGTAGGTGGCCAGGGCGTCGTCAAGGCCGAGGTCACCGGCCTCAAGCTCCTTGACGGTTCGCTCCAGCCGCCGCAGGCCCTCCTCGAATCCGGGCGCGTCGTCGATCATCTGGTCATCCATGAGTGTGGGCCTCCTCGGGTTGGCTCGACCCGTTCTTGGCGGCGTTCTCAACAAAGAGCCCGCGTTTCTTGAAGTCGTTCTTGACCTGATCGTTCACGATAAAATCGACAAGGTCGCTCCCACGATACCACCAGGCCCCGGCGAACAGGGCACGGACGACCCAACCTTCGCTAAACCGCCCGACGGCGTGAATCCCGTATTGAATCAGGTTGCGTCGAGGCGCGCCCGGAGCATTACGGGGCAAGGCTTCCGTCTTGATCGCCTCGGCGACGAGCATCCGGGCGACCCGTCTGGCGCGATTGTTGACCTGGCCCCAGAGCGTCTCAAGTTCCTTGGGAGTATAGTTCGGCCAGGCGGGAACGGGGAGGTCCGACGTCTCGGCCGGGCCTCGCAAGGGGAGGATCGGCAGGTAGACCTGCTCGCCAGGGCCGGGGGCGTCGCTCCCTTGACCGGATCGGCGGGTCAGGCCGTCGGCCGACTCAAAGATCCAGTGGCGGCGGACCATCTCGCCGGTCCAGCCCTCAAACAAGGGATTATACCCGCCGTCCTTCGCGGAGACGACCTCGCCTCGGGCTTTGCGTTCGGCCACGTCGTTCGGCACGCGAAGGGCAAGATGCAACCGGAGGGACTGTTGAGCGTTGCGGCGGCCGAGGAAGAAGTCGTGCTCACGAAACGAGCGCGAGAGGAATCCGCCGAAGCCGCCGAGCGAGCCGCAGGCGATCGCGTACTCGGCCAGCTTACCGTCGGGCGTGACCCGTCTCGGGGCGATCAGGAAGTGATTGAAGATGTCGGGGCTTGCGGCCAGGACCAGTTCTTCGGGCTTGAACCGGGCCTGATTGACCAGGCTCGTGGCGAGCTTCGGCATGGTCTTGAACAACGTGGCGTCCGCCGCGTATTCGGGATCGTACGGAGAAGCGTCGGGAAACGGGTCAACCATCAAGAGGGCGCGGTCAGCGTTCCGGGCTTGACCCGTGCCCACTGGATCGGCGATGCCGAGCAACCGCCTGGCCGCCTCCATCGGCTCGTTGTCCATGACCCCGCCGTCCACGCACATAAAGTTATAGATATACCCCTTGGCCATAATCAGCACGGGCCAGGCGGGCGGAATAGAGCGCTGTTCGCCGCAGTGGTAGGCGCCATCGGTCTGGTAGAGACCGGGGATGTTCCATTGCCTCTGGTTGTAAAAGTCAAGTGTTGATCGCTTCAAGGGGCGGGGGGCGAGCCCGACCGGAAAAGCGCCGGTGGCCAGGGCCGCTTGCTTGAGCACGGTCCAGCTCTCGTCTTGATACTGGCCGGGCCGCAGCGGCAAGACGCCGTCGGTCGAGGCCACATCCTGGTTCGTCAAGGCAAACCGCATCGAGTCGGCATGAAGCATCATCGTGTGCTTGGTTTCCTCAACCCCTTGCAGTTCGATCGCATAGGGGACGCCCCGAAGGTTCGTGACGCTGACCAGCACGTCCATCGGATCGGCCACATACGGTCGTCGGACGGGTTCGGTCCCTTTGGGGAACTGGAACGCGGCCTCGGCGATCTCTTTCAGAACGGTCGAATCAAGGAGCGATTGAACGTGCCCCTTGAAGCCGTTGTCGGGCTTCAGGTCGTCGATACCGAGCAGGCGTTCGATGTCAATCCGGTTGACCCAGAGGTCAAAGAGCTTGTTTGACTCGTCCGCCCTGGCCGGATGGGGAAAGGTCCGAACATGCTCGAACCGCTCGCCCAGCAGGCCGGCGGCGATGGCGGCGGTCATCCCCCCGGCCGACGCGCCGGTCATGGCCTTGAGCATCACCCGGTGCATCGGGCAATCGGCCTGGCCCCGCTCTCCTTCCCAGGCGTCAATCGCCTCGATCAGAAAGTCAATCACCCCGGCGGTGTAGGCGCCTGCCGAGATCGCACCGGCCATCACCAGACCAAGCTCAAACGTCGGGACCGACGCACCACCATTCCCGTTCTCTGGATTCAATGCCATGACAAAGTCTCCCGTATTGACGTCGCCAATTCTTTTCGCCCGCTCCGGGACGCCCCGGAACCTTCAGCGGTCTTGAACGGACTTCGGCGCACATCAACTTGCTATTTTCGACGGGAAGTGAACCAGGTTAAAACACAAACTGGCCAGATCCGGAAAGATTTCAGAAAAAATGGTCATTAACGAGTCGGAAGCCTGCGCACTGATTCGACCCTACTGAGCACCTCTCCGTCGGCGAGCCTGGTCCGGATCAAGGCGCCGGGCTGGAGCCGATCGGCCGATCGGAGCAAGGCCGGGTCGTCGTCGAGGTAGGTCAGGCTGTAGCCTCTGGCCAGGACGGCCAACGGGCTGAGGGCGTCGAGCTGCGCCGCCAGGCGGGCGAGGCGGTGCCTTCGACGATCGAGGTCAAGGGCCAGGGCGCGACCGGCGCGGTCGGCCAGGTTGGCCAGCGCCGATCGGCCGTCGGCCACGTATCCGCTGGCGGCCCGGGTCAAGCGGTCGCTCAGGAGGTCGAGCCTGGCCAGGACCTCGCGGGCGTCTGGCACGCAGAGGCTGCCGGCGTCGGTCGGCGTCAAGGCGCGGGCGTCGGCCGCCAGGTCGGCGATGGTTACGTCCACCTCATGGCCGACGGCCGAGACGACCGGCAAGGCCGAACCGACAATGGCGCGGGCGACGACCTCCTCGTTGAACGCCCAGAGGTCTTCGAGACTGCCGCCCCCTCGCGCGACGATGATGAAGTCGGCCCCGGCGACGCGGTCGGCCAGGGCGAGCGCGGCGGCGATCTCGTCGTCGGCGCCGAGCCCTTGCATCTTCGCCGGGGCGATCAGCAGTTCGGCCATCGGCCACCGCCGAGCCGTGACCTGGATCAGGTCGCGGACGGCCGCCCCGGTCGGGCTGGTGACGACGACAACCCGATTCGGGAACCTCGGCAACGGTTTCTTCCTCGCCGGGTCGAATAGCCCCTCGGCGGCGAGC
>JBDTIR010000245.1:0-4734 GCA_039936275.1 Isosphaeraceae bacterium
CCCATCAAGGACGCGGCCAGGTCGCACTGGGTTTCATTCCAAGGGGTTCCCTCAAGCAAGGGTTGGCTGAGCGCCTCCCAGCGAGCCAGGACCCAGCGGGCCCCTTGAGCGGTTTCGAGCAATCGGCTGGCGGTGCGAGCCGGGTCTTTGGGCAGGCGAGCGGCGATTTCTTCAACGGCACGGCAGCGGTCCTGGTCCCAGCAAAGCTCGGCGCGGTCCATCTGGTCGTCGATCTGGGAGCGGAGCATGACCTGGCAATGATCGAGCCTGGCGGCGGCGTCGGCGACCTGGGCGATCAGCCAGCGTTGATGGCCCCCTTCGGGACGATAGACGGCATAGAGGTCGGCCTCGTGCTTGGCGACGGCCTCGGACAGATGGGGCGGGACCAACCTCGCCTCGCTCCGCAGGCCGTGCGTGAGTGCGTTCAAGCGGGCGATCCGCTTGCCGGCCTCGGTGGTTGGGCCGGTCGATTTCTGGGCGTTGCGCTGATTGGCCAGGCGTCGGGCTTCGCTGGTAGGCATCGTCGTGCGGCTCCTTCAAACGGTTGCAGGGTTGATCACCCAAAAAACCGACGGCTCAACCGCCGAACGGTTTACCGGGCATTTTCCATACACCATCGCGAGGCCCGGGCCTGGTTATCACGTTCTTGATTTTTTTTTGAAATTCGATCCGAGCGGCTTCGCATGGGGTGAGAATTCGACTGGCTAAGCTCCGGCGTCATGATTGGCCAACCCTCTGCGCCATCGGACCCGATCGCTACGAAGCTGACGGAGACCCACGGAACGGGTGTCTACCGGGGCACCTCTTGTTAGGGACAGTCGCCTCAGATCGTTCAGGCCGAAGGGCTAGCAGTTGAACCCAGTTCCATGCATAATTTCTCATGGGGACCGGGAGTTCTGCGAAATGAGGAGGAACTCGACATGCTGGTCTATTCTGTGACAAAACCGTTCGGAACCAAGGACAACGAGTTCGAAGCTTATACCCGCCTTTTGGAAGAGGTAGGGATCGACGTTTCGAATTCACCAAGGGTGCCCGAGCCGGGGCCAGATCGGCGCTGGCTCTACGCCTGGAGAAAAGAAACTGAGGCCGGGTATTTTGTCGCGGATCTCCGGCGTCGTACCAGGGACCGTGATTGGGCCGTTTACGCATTCGAGAACCCGGGCGACGAACGCGGCCCGGTTGCTGCGCTTGAAATTGCTTCGGTCCCAGAGCAGGACGGCTACACGTACTACCTCATGCCGGCGAGTCGCGAACGAGTCGTCTCAGCCTTTCCCGGGACTAAGCTCCCGGGCGGTCTTGATGTCGCGGTCGATGTCCAGCGGGACTATCTGCGGGACCCTGGGGAGCAACGGTGGTTGAAGATCTCTCAGTTCCTGACAGCCCGGACTGTCAAGGAGCTCGACTCGCTTGGAGGCATCCGAATCATCGGCGGCGGAGATTCCATCGTCTTTCAAAGGATCCCCACCGCCACCGATAATTCGGAAACCCCCGACCGAGCGTTCTGTCGGATGTCACCAGGCGCAGTTACCAATAACGATAAATGACCCGTGATCCGGATTTTTCTGAATTTATAGTTGTCAATCGTTCATCGCCGGTACGACGCTGAGCCGCCCTTAACGGTCTTGTTCAGTTTGTTGTGAACATGTAAACCTTCCAGGATGAACTCGGCGGCGGTGGCGGTGGCGGCGGAGCGGGCGTCGGGGTCGGTCAGGTCGGGAAGGAGGGTGCGGGTCAGTTCCTCGGCTCGCTTGCGAAGGTTGGGGACTTTTTCGATCCGGTCCAGAAGGTCGCGGGCGGGCAGGAGGTCGCCGAGTTCGACGCCTTTGCCGGATTCGAAGTGCTCGACCGTGGCGCGGAAGTCTTTCGGATCAAAATGGTCGGCAAAGACGTTCTTGACCGCCTCGGCGAGAATCCGGTGGATCAAGAGGTCTTCCTGGCCCTCGTCTTCGGTCATGGTCAGTTCGAGCTTGCCCCGGGCGCTGGGGGCGGCGTGGGTGAGGTCGGCGACTCGGGGGACGATCCAGGGTTCGCCGTTGATCAAAGCCCGGCGCTCGGCGTTGGAAACGACGTTTTCGAGGTTGGCGATCGACATCCGCACCGAGACCCCGGATTGCTGGTTGACGTGCGACGAGGTGCGGGCCAGCCGCGAGGCTTCCTCAATAATCTCCTTGATAAAGTGGGGGATCGCCGTCGGCAAGCCGTCGCGCTCGATGTGGGCATTGGCGTCGTTGATCGTGATTCCCAGGTCGCGGGTCAAGGGATAGTGGGTGCGGATCGTTGACCCGATCCGGTCCTTGAGCGGCGTGACGATCCGGCCTCGGTTGGTGTAATCTTCAGGGTTGGCCGAGAAAACCAGGCTGACGTCGAGCTTGAGCCGGACTGGATAACCGCGAATCTGGACGTCGCGCTCTTCAAGCACGTTGAACAGGCCGACCTGGATCTTGGGCGAAAGGTCGGGCAATTCGTTGATACAGAAGATCCCCCGGTTCGAGCGAGGGATCAAACCGAAGTGCATGGTTAATTCGCTGGAGAGATAACGCCCTTCGGCATGTTTAATCATGTCGATTTCGCCGATTAGATCAGCGATGGTGACGTCCGGCGTGGCGAGTTTCTCATGGTAGCGGTCGTCGCGGCCGACCCAGGCGATCGGGGTGGCGTCGCCCAATGCGGCGATCTTGTCTCGGGATTCCTTGGAGATGGGTTCGTAGGGGTTGTCGTTGACTTCCGAGCCTTCGACGATGGGCATGGCGTCGTCGAGCAGGTGAACGAGCTGGCGGAGCATCCGGGTCTTGGCCTGGCCTCGGAGGCCGAGGAAGAGGATGTCGTGCCGGGAGAGGACCGCGTTCTGGACCTGGGGGATGACGGTTTCGTCATAGCCCAGGATGCCGGGGAAGAGCGGCGTGCCGCCTTTGATCTTGGTGATGAGGTTGCGTCTCATCTCGTCCTTGACCGTTTCGGTTCGGTAGCCGCTCGCCCTGAGTTCGCCGAGGGTCCGTGGTCGCTCCGTCGCCATTGTCGCAGTCTCCAAAGGTGAAAGTGAGTCGGTCGTCGCCTGGAGGGGGCACGACCAACTGACTTTATGCTAAGTAAAGGGTCAAGGTTGAGTCAGAGGAGCGTCGGGAAGGCGTCGTCCTCGCTGTTGAAGAGGCGGCTGACGCTTTCACGAAGGTGGATTGACTCGATGGCTCTGGCGAAGAGGAGGGCGACGGTGACCTGGTGGCAGTTTGGCGGCAAGGGTTCGGCGCGGACGCCGATGGTGTCGGTCACGATGAGTTCCTTGATCGGGCTGCGAGCGATCTTGGCGGACGTCCCTTTGGAGAAGACCCCGTGGGAGACGCATGCGTAAACGTCGCCAGCGCCCCTGGCCTTGCAGGCGTGGGCCATCTCGATCAGGGTGCCGCCGGAGATGGTGAAGTCGTCGGTAATCAGGACGTTGCGGCCGTTGACGTCGCCGATGACGTCGAGGATCTCAGCCCGCTCGTCGTGCCCGGAGCGCATCTTGTTGCCGATCACCAATGGGGCGTGCATCGCCGCGGCGAACCGCTTGGCCTGCTTGCTGAAGCCCACGTCAGGCGCGGCGACGACCAGGTTGGGGATTTTCTTGCGGCGGAAGTAGTCAACCAGGATGGGCATGGCGTAGAGGTGATCGACCGGGATCTTGAAGAACCCCTGGATCTGCGGGCTGTGCAGGTCCATCGTCAAGACGCGGTCGGCGCCTGCGGCCTCGATCATGTCGGCGACGACTCGGGCCCGGATCGAGACCCGGGGCTCGTCCTTCTTGTCCCCTTTGGCGTAGGAGAAGAACGGGATGACCGCCGTGACCTGGGTAGCGCTGGCGCGCTTGAAGGCGTCGATCCAGAAGAGGAGCTCGACCAGGTTGTCATTGACCGGAAACTCAGTTCCCTGAACGATATAGACGTCGCGTCCCCGGACGTTTTCGAGGATGCGGACGAAGATGTTCCCCTCACTGAAGAGCTTGACCTCAGAGCGGGCCAGGTCAATGTGCAGCGCCTGGCAGACGGCCTGGGCGAGGTCCTGACTGGCGGAGCCGGCAAAGATCCGGAGTTCGCCGTAGGGATCGGCCTGCTTGGGGGTGCAGATCAGCGACTTGTCCATGAATGGGCCCCGGGCCGACGGTCAAGGATGAGGGACGAGGACGGCCGGTTGACCCTTCAAGAAGCGCGGGTGGTGGGCGCTTCTGGGGATTCGGTCGCCCTCTTGTGAAATCTTAACAGGCCCGCCGCATCGGGGCCAAGCAACCTTCGAGGATCGCCGCGCGCGGCAACGCCCCCGAGGGTCCGCGTGAACGGCGGCCCGAGGGGGGTTTGAGCGGCCAAAGGGTCTGATCAGGCTTTGGCGAGGAAATTCGGCTTCGGGCCGCGGGGCACAGGCAGCCCTTTATGGGTTGCGACGACCGGCTTCGGGGTGACGGTCTTACGTTGGGTCGCCGTCTTGGGCATGTGCGGGGTTCTCGCGGCCGGCGGGGTGAACGGCCTGGTCGCTTGCAAGCCTTGAGCCACGCCGTGGCCGGAAGGGGGAGCGCCTTGATGGTTGAACGGGGCTTCGGGCACGTTCGGCGGAATGACCACCCCGCCGGTGAGATTGACCTCGTGGGCGAAGAAGGCCTCGTTCGGGTCAATCGACACGTTCGGGTTGTTGATCTTCCCCTCGACCTTGGCGGAGATGAGGCCGTGCGGCAAGACCAGGTCGTCTGAGACGATCGATCCGTGCGGG
>JBDTIR010000246.1:0-4886 GCA_039936275.1 Isosphaeraceae bacterium
TATTGGCTTGACCATCTCCACCGCCAGGGGCCAGCCGGTCGTCGTCACGACCGAGCACGCCGAAGCCAAGAACGCTTCAGCCGCCGCGAGCCTGCTCCAGCCCCCCGGTGGCGACCCCTACGCCCCCAAGATTGACTGGCGAACCATCCCCCCCTGGCGCAAGACCGAGTTCTTCGGCATTCGCGCTCAGGGGAAAGTCTTTATTTATGTCGTGGATTGCTCGGGCAGCATGGCCGACCGTCAACGCCTGATCCGCGCCAAGGCCGAGATCCGCCGCAGCGTCATGGACCTGCAATGGCCCCAGCGGTTCCACGTCATCTTCTACAACGACCGACCCCTGGCCATGCCCGGCGGCCTGCCGCGCCCCGCCGAGTTGAAGGCTAAGGCGCAGATGCTTGACTGGTTTCGCCTGATCGAGCCCGACGGTGAGACCGACCCCCGTCCCGCCCTCAGCCAGGCCCTCGCCTTCCGCCCCGACGCCGTGTTCCTACTCTCCGACGGCGAATTCCCCGAGAAAACCGCCGCCAACATTGCCCGAGCCAACCCCCACAAAGTGCCGATCCACTGCGTTGATCTCGCTGGCGGCGCCGCCAAAGGGGGGCAGCTTGAACAGATCGCCCGCGAATCAGGCGGCGAATACAAGTCGAGACCGTGACCGAACCAAAGAGCCGACCCATGACCCAGCCCGTCGTCCTTTCCATCCAGGTCGGCCAGCCCGTTGAGTACGGCCAACCAGGCGCGAACGACCCGATGGACCAGCCCTGGACGACCAGCTTCGTGAAAGCGCCTGTCGCCGGGCCTTTGGTTCTTGGCCTCACCAACCTTGACGGCGACGCCCAGGCCGACCTGGTCCATCACGGCGGCCCCGACAAGGCGGTCCTCTGCTACTCCGCCCACCATTACCCCCCTTGGCGAGGCGAGCTGAACCGGCTCGACCTGGCCGCCGGAGACTTCGGTGAGAACCTCACCATCCTCGGGCTGACCGAGGCCGACGTCTGCATCGGCGACATCTGGCGGGTGGGCGACGCCCTTACGCAGATTACCCAGCCTCGCCAACCGTGCTGGAAGCTGGCCAGGCGCTGGCGGATCAAAGACCTTGCCCTCCAGGTCCAGCAGACCGGGCGCACCGGCTGGTATCTTCGCGTCTTGACCCCGGGGACCGTGGCCGCCGGCCTCCCCTTGACGCTGGTCGAACGCCCCTTTCCCGAGTGGTCGGTCGATCGCGCCAACGGATTGATGCACCTCGACAAGCACAACCACGCCCTGGCCGCGACGTTGGCGTCAATCCCCCCGCTCTCGGCAAGCTGGAAAACCACCTTGACCCTCCGCGCCGAGCACGGCGTCCAGCCCGACGCCCCCAGGCGGCTCCACGGCCTGGAGTCTGGCTGATCAGAGTTAAACAGATCGGGCGATGGGCAAGGGCTGGTTGGTGGTCGGCTGTCTCGGCCGCCCTCTCACCGGGACTTCGCAAGCTTTCCGCCGGGCCGATCGGGAGCTACCCTATTGATAGCGTCTCTTGTTATCATCAATGGGGGAGATCGTGGCAAGGAAACGAGCAGGGGCGGGCGATGAGCCCGGACCAGCCTTCGAGGGAGGTCGGCAAGCGCTTTCCAGCCGGCATGAACGGACCCGAGCGGCAATTTTTGTCCAACCAACCCGGGCGAATCTCGTCTGGGGCGACGTCAAGACGCTGCTGGAAGCCCTTGGCGCCGAAGTCCGGACTGGGGGAGGGTCAATGTATGCGTTTCGACTCAACGGCCGTCGGATCGTCCTGCATCGGCCCCATCCGGGCAACGAGCTGGCCAAGGGGGCGGTCGAGGCCGTCCGAGATTTCCTAAGCGTGGTGGGTGAAGGGCTGGAGAACGAGCCATGACAAAACAGATGCAGTACAACGGATACACCGGGATCGTTGAGGTGGACGTCGAGGCCGGGATCCTCTTCGGCCGGGTGATCGGCGTGCGTGACGTCATCACGTTTCAAGGGGGGACGGTCGAGGAGGCGCGCCGATCATTCCAGGAGTCGGTGGATTTCTACCTGGAATCGTGCGCCGCTGATGGTGACGAACCGGAGAAACCCTACTCGGGGACGATCATCGTCCGGACCAGACCTGAGGTTCACCGGGCCCTGGCCCTGGAGGCCGAACTTCGTGGCGAGAGCCTGAATAAACTGGCCGAGCAGGCGCTACTCCAGGCTATTCCGCCTCAAGTGGCGGCGAAATCCGCCACGGCTTCCAAGATCAAGCAAAACAAACCGCCCGGCCGGAGCGACGTTGACAAAAGGCGTGACGGGTCGAAACCTTGATCCGGTCGGTGGGCCAAAGAGGGCGACATCGAGCACGACCAGGCGTTGCCGTTTCTCTCGGTCAACTGGCCTCACCCTCCGCGCCGAGCACGGCGTCCAGCCCGACGCCCCCAGACGGCTCCACGGCCCGCTCTCTTCGTGATGGTCCCCGTCGTCCCTGGATTCCAGACCCGGACTGGATTGGAATGGGATGTGCGTCCTTCTTGCCCGAAGGGACGCTGGAGCGTCTCCTTCAAGGGATTTTCTTTGGAAGGAACATGGACATGATGCGCATGGCGATCGGGTATGGTCTGGTGATGGCGACCGTGATGACCGCGACGGCCCGGGCTCAAGACAAGGACAAGGGCACGTATCAAGATGACAAGCGGTTCGGCACTTACGAGTTCGTCTCGGGCCGGAACGCCGACGGCGAGTTTTCCAAAGGCCAGCTCAGCGGGACCGTCAAGGTCACCAAGGACATGGTTTATCGTTACGATAAGGACGGCAAGGAAACGCACGCGATCGCATACAAGGTGAAAGGGGACAAGGAACCCTACAAGATCGATCTCGAGATCAAGCGCTCCATCGTGGCGAAGGTTATCGGCCGAACCGCCAAAGGGCTGGGCAAGAACGACGGCGACGTCGCCACCTTGATCTACAGCTACGCTGAAGAGGGCGACTACCCCGACGATTTCAAGCCCGACGCACAGCAAAATCTATTCGTCCTGAAACGCACCGGCGACTGATCGCCAATCCCAAACGCCACCTAACAAACGGGCGGCCGGTCTGAACCCGCGCGTCCTGAACTGACGGGCAATTCTTGATTTCTGGCGGAGCAGGAAGACCCCATTCGCGGACAACTCGCGGAAAATTCGAGTGAAGATCGAAGTTCGCGGGGGCGTTTCCGCCCTGCCAGATCAAGAAGGAAACCTCAAAAGCGAGGGCAGCCGTTCCTCAATTCTCGTTTCCATTTGATTAGCAAAACCGCCGGTCTTCCACAAGCTCTGATTTTTAAAAGACTTGCGTTCGTTAATTTTTGCAGACTGTTAACGAGATTTCAGTCAGGTCCCTGCCGGCGAAGGATGTACCGAATTTGATTCCCTGATCCACGTTTTTCGAGAAGTCCACCCTCAAGACAGTGTTTCCCGAGGATTCTCGATGCCTCGACTTTCGCCGAATTTGAATGGCCGAGGCCGAGAAGTTCACGAAGTTCCGAATTATTGATCGAGTCATAATCGCAAAGATAATTCCGGATCAATTCTTTCTCCCGAGTCGAATCGGCGCTCTTGGCGCGTGTGTAAATGGCTTGACCCACAAGATCTCGGGCGACTCCCCGGGTCAGATGGTATCGCGCCGGATTGGAACGACTCACTCGCTCCAGGATCGAGAGTGGGGGCATGGCATGGGATTCCAAAACGTCCCGTGCGTCCCGTTGGCTCAGTTGAAGAAGGTCAGCAGCCTCGGGAGATTTAATGTACTGGTGAACACGCATGTAAGTCAGAATCAGCAAACTGTCAAGCCACAAGTCCCGACCTTCCGCGCTCCATTTCGCGATGAGTTTCACCATGCGTTCATCGACGGACCCATCAAAGAGGCGCAGGATGACCCGTTCCCCATTCGATTCATACTCGGGAATCTTCTTGCCGAGACGAAGCATGGATGTGAAAATGCGATCACGCCCCATCCCCGCCCGCTCGACGAGCCGCAGTTTTTCAAACGCTTCCGCGAGTCGGCGATTCCTGGCAAACGGTTCTTGACGGAGAATGTTCCTCGGTGTGATTCCACCCACGAACCCGCCAGGACTCGTGACCGTCAGATGACCGGCCGCATGTCGAATGAGGACTTCATTGGGCGAGAGATAATCGCGGTGAGTGACCGCGTTGAGCACGGCCTCCCGGACCACATCGACGGGAAAGGCGGGAACACGTAGCTTGGTAAAGCCAAATGATAATTCGTGTTCTGGATTGACCGGTCCCTGGAAAATGTCCTCCAGTCGTTCGATGATCGCGAGCAGCCCATCGGTCCAACTAATATTGCGGGCGACTTGAACAGGCGACGTGATATGAACATAATGGACCTGATGTTGCGGCAGGGCCTCTCGGATCACATCCTGACGTCCAAATAAAAGCAATCCCGCGTTTGTTACCTTTCCACCCGAGACGACTCCCAGCCCTTCTGTAAACTTGCGGTCACTGACGTGCGAACCCAGGAGGGGGGAATCTGAAGCGTAACGCCGTAGGAAATTTCTTCCGCGCGCGATTTCTACCGGGTCCAATTGCGAAAAATCAATATTGGTCGCGGGTAAAGCGCTCCAATCCACGGCGCCGCTCTGGATCTGGACCCTTGCGAATTCGCGCGGGTCGAGCGGCATGCAGCTTTTTTCGACACGGACCTTGTAGAGTCCGGCGGACGTCCCATAAGGAGGATCGACCCCCTTGGGCACTCGCATCACGAGCAGCCTGCCGGTTCCCTCTGCCACGGGGAGGACGCTTAATTCCACATTGAGATGCGGTCTCGTATTGTCGTAAATCGTCCGTTTCCATTCATCGGCGTCGAACGGACCGATTCCCTGGATCGCGCCGTCCCGCCCTCGAACGCGGTCATTG
>JBDTIR010000247.1:0-6365 GCA_039936275.1 Isosphaeraceae bacterium
GAGGCCCTGCGCCGACCTTGGCGGACCCTCGGATCGTCAGCAATGTGATTCTGGTGGCGTTGCCGCAATAATCGTCGAAGTTTGACGATTGTAAGGGTAATCGATGAGAACTCGATCTGAAACCCGATTGATCCGCCTGAACGTTGAAAAAGGGACCGCCCCCTTGAGCACCGCGACCAATGTGATTGTGCCGAACCCCCGGATTTCCAAGACGATCGGCGGCTTGAACAAGGTTCGGGAACAAGGCCGCCCCTCGATCGGCGTCGATCGAGGGGCCATTCGAATCGCTCGGATTGAGGACTTGTTAACGTCGCGGCGGGTTTGTGCGGAACGACACGTTGAAACTGCCGGACATGGTATCGTTGGAGAGTTGCCCGATGCGAATCGTTCCTGTTCCTTGACCTCGGAGCGTTGAGAACTCTCCAGTTCCGTCAGAGACGGTCACCTGAATGCGCTCGGTCGCCTTCGGGTTCTTGGGGACCCGTCCGTTGAGGTTCAGAACCAAGGTGCCGCGCTCGTTCGCGATGACCACAGTCCCCTGGACCCGATCACCGGCCGACGTGCCTCCGACGACGACCCCGCTGGCAAGGATGGGTCCTAACGGACGGACGTTCCCCGTGCCATTGACGTCGAGATGGGCGCCGATCGGATGGGCCGTTGTTGGGAGGCCGGGGTCGTACTGGAACGCGCCCTGGATCGTGCCCGTCACGATCGGAGGTTTCGGCGCCCGGACGCGATGGACTTCCGCCGTAACGGCGAGATTCGGTCGAACGGTCGAGAGAAGCTTACGGTCCTCGAGCGCATCCCAATGAAATTCGCGTCGCTGTTTCGACTTCAACACGTCGCCATCCTTGTTTTTGAAGAGGTCAAGGGCGAGCAAACGCGACTATTATGCAAGCGGAATCCGGGAAGGCAATTGGCGGCCCGTGTGATTCACCCGCATCGTTGAGGATTCTACCGAACGTCACGAATTCAAGGGATCGACCAGGGAACTTTGTGCTTGATCCTGAAACGGATGATGATCAAGGATTTCCTGAAGTTCCGCGGCGTCGACCGACTCGCGGGCCACGAGCCGATCGGTGATCTCGATCAAGGCGGGTTGGCGCTGGACCAGGATGGCGCGGGTGGCTTCGAGGGCTTCGTCGAGAATCCGGCGGACTTCCAGGTCAATTTCGCGGGCGGTTTGCTCGCTCCAAGGGTTGTTGCCGCCGCCTCCCGGGAGGAAGGGGCCGCGGCCCTCACTCTGGTAGGAGACGCGACCGAGCCCGGGACTCATGCCAAAGTCGGTGACCATCTTGCGGGCGATCTGGGTCGCGCGTTGGAGGTCGCTGGAGGCGCCGTCGGAAAACTCGCCGTAGATGAGTTCCTCGGCCGCGGTGCCGCCGAGGAGGCCGCAAATCAGGTTGCGGAACCAACTCTGGGTATGGAGGTAGCGGTCGTCCTCGGGGCGGTACATGGTGTAGCCAAGGGCGGCGTTGCCCCGACCGAGGATAGTGATTTTATGGACCGGGTCGGTGTCTGGCAGGCTCCGGGAAACGAGGGCGTGACCGGCCTCATGGACGGCGATCCGCCGTTGCTCGTCGGGACGGAGCACGCGCTGCTTTTTCTCGGGGCCGGCCATGATCCGCTCGACGCCTTCCTCGAAGTCGTGCCGATCGACCGAGGTCTTCCCTTTGCGGGCGGCCATCAAGGCGGCCTCGTTGACCAGATTGGCCAGGTCGGCGCCGACGAAGCCGGCGGTCATGGCGGCGATCTGGCGGAGGTCAAGTTCCTCGACGACGGGAATATCGCGAAGGTGGACCTTGAGGATCTCCTCACGGCCGTCGATGTGGGGTCGATCGACACTGACGTTGCGGTCAAACCGGCCAGGTCGGACCAGGGCCGGGTCGAGCGTCTCTGGCCGGTTGGTCGCGGCCAGGATGATCACCCCTTTGTTCGAGTCGAACCCGTCCATGGCGACCAGGAGTTGATTGAGCGTCTGATCGCGTTCGTCATTGGCTCCCGAGCCGCCACCGGACGATCGGGCCTTGCCAATGGCGTCGATCTCGTCAATGAAGATCAGGCAAGGGGCCTTGGCCTCGGCCTGGGCGAAGAGGTTTCGCACCCTGGCTGCGCCCACGCCGACGTACATCTCCATGAAGTCGGAGCCCGAAAGCGAAAAGAAAGGGACCCCCGCCTCACCGGCCACAGCGCGAGCCAGGAGGGTCTTGCCGGTGCCTGGTGGGCCGACGAGCAAGACCCCTTTGGGAATCCGACCGCCCAGGGCCCGGTATTTCTCAGGAGTCTGGAGGAACTCGACCACCTCGCGCAGCTCGGATTTGGCCTCGTCGATCCCGGCGACGTCGTCGAAGCTGATCCGCGCGCCGTCCTGACCGTAAACCTTGTGCCGACTGCGGGCGAAGGCCATCGCGGTTCCCATGCCGCCTTTGCGTAAAAGGTACCAGAAGGCGACCATCAGAGCCGCCAGGACCAGGGCAGGCAAAATGACGGCCGGGGTCAGCACTGGACCCTGGTCGCTGTCCCAGTTGCCATCGGCGATGAACTGATTCAATTCGGAGATCAAGTGCTCATCGTGTTCCATGCCGACCCGAGACGCGCGAAAGGCGTTTGGCGAGCCGGCGGTCTTGAGGCGGCCGCGGACCAAGGTCGGGCTCATCTGGACCGAGACGATCTGCCCTTCGGCCAGGCGCTTCTTGAACTGGCCGTAGGTTAAGTGCTGGACGTGTCCAGGGAGGGTCATAAGGCCAAAGACCGCGACGGCGACGATCAGAGTGGCTGGCAAAAGCAACCACCAGATCGACGGATGACGACGTGAAGAATCCTTGCCTTGAAACGACTTCGATGCCATGGGTGGGCGATCCCAAGCTGAAGGGCCGCGCGCCAAGCGGGTGGAGGGGTGGGGACAACGCAGTCCCGATCAGGTCCGCTCGGGCGGGAGGATGGGGCTTTGTCGATCTTACGGTCTGGGCCGGCTTCGGTCAACCGGTTCACCGCCGAGTCCGGTCCCATTGCCACGCCTGGCATGGGCCGCGTCGACCAGGGGAGCATGGGGGAGCGAGGCCCTGGGCTCGATTCGACGGGCCTTGCTCAGGTCGATTCGCTCGTCGCCGAGAGCGACCTCGAACCGATGGTTGCCGGGAACCTGCAAAGGGATGCGCACCGTGAAGGTGCTGCCTCGACCCGCCTGGCTGTCAAGCGACACGTCGCCGCCGAGCAGCTTTGAGAGTTCCCGAACGATCGACAGGCCCAGGCCGGTCCCCTCGTGTTCCCTGGTCAAGACGCCGCTCTCCGCACCCACGACGCCGCCAGCCTGGCGGAACTTCTCAAAGACGCGCTCACGGTCTTCCTCGGCGATGCCGATCCCCGTGTCCTCAACCTCAATGACCAGATGTCGCCCTTCGGCCTGAGCGCGGAGCGTGACCCGGCCGCCTTCCGGCGTGAACTTGATCGCGTTGGACTGCAGGTTGTAGATCACCTGGCGGAGCTTGCCCGGGTCTTGCCGCAAGAGCGGGATCGCCTCGTCGAGCCGGCATTCCAGGTCGATGCTCTTGCGCTCGGCGACCGGCCTGGCAAGGTTCACCAGTCCTTCGCAGATGTCTCGGATCGAGAAGTCTTCGACCCGTACTTCCATCTTGCCGCTCTCAATCTTCGCCAGGTCCAGGATGTCGTTAATCATCCCAAGCAGCATCTTGCCGGAGGATTGAATATTGGCCGCGTACCGCTTCTGCCGATCGCTCAGGCCGTCGCTCCCGGAGAGCACTTCCGAGAAACCGATGATCGAGTTCAAAGGGGTGCGCAGCTCGTGGCTCATCGTCGCCAGGAAGTCGCTCTTGAGCCGGTTCATCTCAAAGAGGGCGAGGTTCGCCTGCGCCAGTTCATCAACCTTCTTGTCCAGGTCATTGTTGACCTGACGCAGCTCTTGCTGCATGGCGACCAGGTTATGAAGCATGCGGTTAAACGCATGCGAGAGTTCCTCGAACTCGTCTCCGGTCTGGATCTGGCTGCGGATATTGAGCTTCCCGGCGGCGATCGCGTCGGAGACGTCGCGCAGGTGCTTGACCGGCTTGACGATCACGTACCGCACGATGACGTAGGACGTCACCATTGCCAAGATCGCCGTGACCAGGGCGGCGGTGATCAGGTAGGCCCGGTTGCGGTGGATCTGCTTGGTCGTATCCTCCATCGGTAGTTTGACCAGGACGGCGAAGGCCAGGTCGTCGGTCTTGGGGAAGGCGAACTTGCCGTCGGCGTCGGCCCGCATCATCGTGGCGTGGCAGCGCATGCACCGCCCTTGGTAGGTGACCGCCTCGACGTACTGGTATTCCTTACGCCCTGGCAAGATCCGCGCGTCCCACATCGGCGCGCCGTCGGCGAAGGTGTACGGCTTGGGAGAGCCGCCCGGTTTCGACACGGAGGCCCCTCGGGCTGTTGAGGCGAGGAACCGGTTGAGGGTCTGTTTCTCGTACTCGTCCAGTTCCGGCTTCTTCGGGTCGACCGGCAGGCCGGGAATCACGACCTGCGAGTGATATTTCGGGCTCTGGTTCAAGGGCGCCCGGTCGCCGGACATTTCGTCAATGAATGACTTGAGCTGTCGGGTCGATTCCAGGCCCATCCGTTGAAGGTGTTCCTTCATCACGATCGGTTCGATCAGGACCCGCGCCGCCACGGTCTGCTGGCCGATGACCAGGGCTTCGGTCTTCTGCCCGTACCAGTAAAAGCTCAGCGTCACCAGCGCGAGGATGCCGCCACCGAAAATGAACCGGCACTTCCGCTCAAGGCTGGTCTCGCCCAGCAAGTGCTTGAAGGTGCGGTACGACACGGGAACCCCCCCCAAAGGGATGACGCGACGCCAGTCGAGCCTTTTTTTGCGGGTAGCAACAGGCCCAATGGACAACGGACGGGGACTCGGCGGGCAACCCAAAGGTGGATGGTCAGGATACCCGATCCCGCCCTCGACGACCAGACGGACCTGACGGGCCGCCTCCCGTCCTGTTGACGGACTGGCACTGTGAACAAAAGTACGTGGGCCTGCTGATCAGGCCCGGAATCCGCGTCTTCACGATCGGTTCACCGCAGGCCGGACAGGGTTCCCCTTGACGGCGATGGACCGCGTTCTGAGTCAAGAACCCCCCTTCAAGCCCGAGCACGGTTCGATACCCCGCGTCGAAGCTCGATCCTTCCGCCGCGATCGCTTCGTTCAGCACGCCGCCGATCGCGTCATGGATGCGGCCCAAGTCCGCAGGGGTTAACTCCGAAGCCGGCCGCTCCGGATGGACCTTCGCCCGGAAGAGCACTTCATCGGCATAAATGTTCCCGATCCCCGCCAGAACTTTCTGATCCATCAACGCGGCCTTGATCCCCCTGGCGGTTCGAGCCAGCCGGGCGGAGAGGTCGTCCAGGGCGATCTTCAGGGCGTCCGGCCCCTGCGACCTCGCGAAGGTGCGCTCCGCCTCATCGGCGTCGGCGTACCAGGCGACTTTCCCCAGGCGTCGCGTGTCGCAAAACCAGACCGCCCGCTCAGGTTGCTCCAGATGGAACACGACGCGAATGTGCTCGGGTCGATCGGGCATTTCGAGCCGAAACCCTCCAGTCATTCGGGGTTGGATGACGATCAAACCACGGCGGTCATCCAGGACCATGACGACCCACTTGCCGCGACGGAGAACCTCGACCACCCGGGGGCCTTCGCAAACGCGCTCGAACTCCTCTGCCGAGGCCCCTTGGAGCAAGAACGGGTCAACCACCCTGACCGACGCGATCACCTGATCCACCAGGGCCGGACGTAGGCCCCGCACCATCGTTTCGACTTCGGGTAATTCCGGCATCGCCTCGACCTCCTTTTTTTGATTCGACGCCTCTCCCTCTCCCGTTCCGGAATTGTACCGCCGGCGGTCCAGAAGATCGTATCCTGCACGCCGAAAACCAGGAACTTTCAGAAACCGTCCGATTACGGGAGAATTTTTCTGAAGGTTCTTGACAGGTGTTGACTGATCATGAAGAATCTTGAGTAGGTTTTGCGGGAAACGTGGCGGAAAGGCTGAAATGCTCGCAGAGGAACGACGCCAACGGCTGCTCGCCTTGATCTCTCGGCGTGGGTTCGCCACGCTTGAGGAGCTGGTCGAGTCGTTGGGCGTGTCTGAGAGCACGGTGCGCCGAGACCTGGAGGTCCTGGATCAGAGCGGGGCGATCAAGCGGACTCACGGCGGCGCGGTCTGTTCCGGGGAAGTCCGGGCGATGCCGGCGCTTGAGGACCGGGCCACCACGATGCTCTCTGAGAAACGGGCGATCGGTCAGGCCGCCGCGGCCCTTCTGAACGACGAAGACACGGTCTTGCTCGACGGCGGCACGACGACCCTGGAAGTGGC
>JBDTIR010000248.1:0-4040 GCA_039936275.1 Isosphaeraceae bacterium
CAGAATCAACTCAACCAGACTCATTGTCCACGCGGACCACCGCGCGGGAAAGAAGACTGTCCTCGCAATCCTTGTTCCACTCGCCGCAAGCGTTCGACAAAAAATGACAAAAATGAAGAATTGATAACAGTGACATCGACTTAGAGAGTGGAATCTTGCGGGAAGGTGCGTCACGATGGAGGTGATCTCCGTACTTGGCTGTCTCATCAATCCGGAATATGGCGGCAATCATGCTCGATAATTGTCCAGGATGGTCGCTGGGCCGAGCCGGTTCCGGTCCCGAAACCGGCGTTGGCGGCCAGAGAGCGCCGATGTCGGATTGATCGACTGATTTGCCAAAAGGATGTTGCGGTTGCTAGGCTTATAGGCTCAACGACACTCTCGTTGAGATTCCCCGAACCGTGTTCGCAACGCTTCTTGGATGTTGCGTGATGACCGACTCCCGGCCGCTACGGCTTCTAGTCATTGAGGACAGCCCGCGTGATCGGGACATCTACCGGCGCGCGCTTCACGACTTCGGGCTGGACTTCGCTGAGTCGGGCGAAGTCGGCCTGAACCGACTCTCGCGAGAACCGTTCGACGCGGTCGTCGTCGATTACCAGCTCCCGGGCATCGACGGCGGCCAGGTGCTCGACCAGATCCAGGGGCGAACGGAGCTTGACCTGCCGGTCCTGGTCATCACCGGCGGCGGAAGCGAGGCCCTCGCGGCCGACCTCCTGCGCCGAGGGGCCGATGACTACGTGACCAAGGACGAACTGACCTCTCCACGCCTCCTGATCGCCTTGCGAGGCGCTCTGGAACGGCACCGGCTTGACCAGGCTCGCCGCTTCGCCGAAGCCGAGCTGCGAATTCGCAATGAAGAACTCGAAGCGACCCTAGACTCGCTCCGCGAGGCGCAGGCTCACCTGGTGCAGGGGGAGAAACTGGCCAGCCTCGGTGAACTGGTTGCCGGCGTGGCGCATGAAATCAATAACCCCTTGTCTTATGTTATCAACAATATGGCCGTCCTTGAGCGCGACGTTCGCGAAGTCGCCCAGATCATGGCCGCGTATCGGACCCATCTCGCCGGCCTGGTCCCTCGATCGATCCGAGACGACGAGGAGCGCGTGGACCTGCCCTACACGCTCGGCAATCTCGATCGCCTCCTGCAGAGTTCAAGGCAGGGGCTTGACCGTGTGCGCGAGATCGTCTCGGGCCTGTGCGACTTCGTCAAGCAGGATGAAGGGGACCGAAAGCCGATCGATCCCAACGAGGCGATCAAGGTCGTCGCCGACATGGTTCGCTACTACGCACGTCAGAAGGGGGTGGATCTTGTGGTCGAGCCCGGCAACGTACCAGTCCTCTGGTGTTATGCCGGCAAGCTCAATCAAGTCCTGCTCAATATCATCATGAACGCGATCCAGGCCGTGGAACCTGGAGGGACGGTCGCCTTGACGACGCACAGCGATCCCGACCGTTCGGAAGTTCGGTTTGTGGTCGCCGACACCGGCACGGGCATCCCCGACGCGATCCGCGACAAGGTCTTCGACCCGTTCTTCACCACTAAGCCGCCTGGCGTCGGCACCGGTCTCGGGCTTTGGATCAGCTACAATACCGTCCAGGAACACCGAGGGCGGCTTGACCTCGAAACCGCCGTAGGGCAGGGCGCCGTCTTCACCATCACCCTGCCCGCCCGCTGGCCGAGCGACCCGCTTTGACGATCGTCGTGACCTTGTTGGGCCGTTTTTGCCACGGAGATTGATGGCAACGACGGGCGCTGCGCCCGCCGATTTTCGCGTTCGAGATCCCATCAAAAAATGGGCCGAGCGCGCCGCCGCGAACAAACCGACGAGCGAGGGTGAAGGAGGTGGCGGATGGGGTGGATCGTGTCGGTCTTCTTGAACGGGATGATCGCCCTGGGAGGTTACTGGACGGCTCGCCACGGCTTCCGGCAGCCGTCAGGGGGGGCGAGGGCGCTGGCATCGGCAACCTTGGCATGGACCTGGATGACCCTGGGGATGCAAGCGCTCGGTACCTTGGGTCTGATCGGGCAGGGCCTTTTACTCGCCTGGGCCGCCCTGGGCATGGCCGTCGGCCTGGGTTGCCGAACCTTCGCGACGGACTCGACAGTCGAACCGGCCGTAAGTCGCGGCGGAGGTTGGGAACCGTCAACGACCTGCGCCTTGGGGTTAACGCTCTGGGCGCTGATCGTGATCGGCGTGCCGGGCTTGATGCTGCCGGTCAAGGTGGTCAGTGACGGGCCGATCTATCATCTCTACTTCGCGGCGCGCTGGTGGAACGCGGGCCGCTTGTTCTTGATCGATATTCCGTTCGGAGAGTCGGCGGCGACGTACTTTCCGGCGGGCGGCGACCTCTGGTTCACCTGGCTGATGACGGGATGGGGGGGCGACCGGCTGGCGAAAGTCGGTCAGGTCCCGTTTCTCTTGATGGCGGCGGTCGCCGTCTACAGCCTGGCGCGCCGATTGGGTGTGGGGAGGTCGGCGGCCTGGATCGCCGTTTCTTGGTTTGTGACCTGTTTGCCGATGCTGATCTTTTCTTTCGAAGCCAATGTTGACACCATCTTCGTCGCCGGTTATTTAACGGCCGCGTACTTCCTACTGCGTTATGTGCTCGACAACCGTGGAGGGGGCACCTTGGCCCTTGCCGGCCTCTCAGCGGGCCTGGCCTTGGGGACCAAGCCGACGGCGGTGGTCTTCGTGCCGGTCTTGCTGTTGATCGGAGCGTTGGGCGTGGCGTTCCGACCGGAGTCGCGTGCCAGGCGGCTTGGGCACCTGGTCGTCTTGTTGGCCACGTCCTTGGCGCCTTCGATCTTCTGGTATGGGCGGAACGTCTGGCTCTCGGGCAACCCCTTGTATCCGCTGCGGATCTCGGCCTTCGGTCGGGTCTGGTTTGCCGGCTGGTATGAATCCTCGGAGATGTCGAACAGTCCTTACTACTTGCCTGTCATCAACTGGCGGGCCTTGTGTGACATTCTGCTCGCGGTCTTCGACCCCCGGCTGACGCCCCTCTGGCTCGCGAGTCTGGCAGGGGCCTGGGCGCTTGGTCGAAAACCCGCCCTCCTCTCCGTTGGACGCGAGACTTCCGGTTCGCTCTCCTCTTGGGAACGAATGAAGGAAGACCGGGCGGTCTGGCTTTGCGCGGGCCTGGCGGTGGTCAATATCGCCCTATACTGGCTCTTGATTCCGTATCGGACCCAGCAACGGTTCATGCTTCAAAGCGTGGGCCTGGCGGCGGTTCCGCTCGGTCGGTTGCTAGATCGAGGCCTTTGGCTGCGCTGGTTGGCGGTCGCGCTCTTGGCGGTCCATTTACTGACCGCGCAGAGTTGGCCGTTCGGTGAAATTGAGGGGCGGACCCTCTGGACCCTGGCAGACCTGGTTCAGCCGATCCCCCCCGCGACGATCCTGCTCCAGCGGCCTGGCTTGACCTGGAACACCGCGCTGCTGCACCCCTCGCTCTTGATTTCTGGACTGTCCACCCTGATCGTCGGGCTTGGCGCTTTAGCCCTGGCCTGGATCTGGGGCCATGCGGCGAGACGAGGGTCGCCGAAGCGCTGGACCGTCGCGGTCTTGGCCACACTCTTGCTCGTCGGCCTGGATGGTGCGGGCATGCACTGGGGGGCCGGGACCAAACGGTTCGTCTACCCGTTCTTTGGAGACTATTACAAGGGATGGTCCACGCTGGAAGCTTTGACGGCGCGGCAGTCGACCCGGATCGCCTACGCAGGGACCAACTTGCCCTATTACTTGATGGGCGCCGGCCTGAGACACGAGGTCCGCTACATCAACATCAACGCGCACCGTGATTGGCGGCTTCATGACTACCACCAGGCGGCCAGATCCCTCGGAGTTCTTAACCAATACGGTCCTCGCCCTGGCTGGAATCGTCTGAATCCCGACGAACGCGCCTGGCTGGCCAACCTGCGCGCCGAACGAATCGAATGGCTTGTCGTGACCCGGGCCAATCCCAGCGAAGGCCCGTACAACATCGCCGATCCCCAAGGGTTTCCGATCGAGCGACAATGGGCCGACGCCCACCCCGAG
>JBDTIR010000249.1:0-2882 GCA_039936275.1 Isosphaeraceae bacterium
GGGATGGCGAACCTGGAGTGAAGACGATCTGGCGTGGCCTACGTCGCCTGCAAGACCTGGCCGCCGGCTATTTGCTACAGAACACAATCGATCAACATAGAGGGTAGATCCGTGGGTAAAGATTAGCTCCTACAAAGGAGAGGGAGCCAACCCGATCGATTCTCGTGGTAGACCCATCAGACGTCGCAGAGCGAGACTGCTTGCCGGAGGCCGGCCAGGGGGTCGCGGGTGGGGATGAACTCCTGGCCGACGTAGCCTTGATAACCGAGGTCCACCAGGGCGTTCATGATCGGTCGGTAGGCGATCTCCTGATGGTCGTCCAGTTCGCAGCGCCCGGGGTTGCCCGCCGTGTGGACGTGGCCGATGTACTCCTGGTGCTGTCGGAGTCGGCGGATGATGTCGCCGTCCATGATCTGGACGTGATAGATGTCAAACAAGAGCTTCAGGTTGGGCGAGCCGACCCGTTTAATGATGTCGATGCAATAATCAGTGTGGTCCCCCTGGTAGCCGGGGTGTCCCTTCATCGGGTGGTCGGTGACTCGGGAGTTGAGCATCTCCAGGCAGAGGGTCACCCCTTGTTTCTCGGCGTGGCCGACGACTTCTTTGAACCCTTCAACACAGTTTGACGCCCCCATGTCGTCGGGAATCCCTTCGCGCATGCCGGTGAAGCAGATGACGTTCTTGAACCCGGCCGAGGCGCAGGCGTCAATGGCGTCCTTGGTGGCCTTGACCACTTGCGCTCGGTATTTGGGGTTGTTGAACCCCTTGACGAACGGCGGATCAGGGGCCATGTCGATCGTGCCCATGGCGCACTCCAGGCCGGCCTGCTTGAGCATCGGGAAATACTTCGGCTCGATCAGCTCGATACTGCCGCAGCCGAGCTGCCTGGCGACCTGGATCATCTGGGGCACGTCCCAGTGCTCGGCGAAGCACCACTGGACGATTGATTGCTTGATCCGTCCGTTCTTGACCGCCTTGCCCTGGTCTTGCCCGCCTTCGGCCCGAGCGGGTCGTGCTTGCGCGGCCAGAGCGAGCGCCGCGGCTCCGGCCGCTCCGCGCAAGACCTGTCGGCGGTTGGTCGGCGTGGAACCTGTCTGGTCTCGGTTCGGCGGGTGCATCGTGTCGTCCTGTTGAAGAATTGATCAGAGTGAAGTGGACCGACCGACCTGACTCAATCCACGATACGCCAGAATCCGGCGAATTTCGAGGGGGGATCAGACGAGTGGATGGTATTCAGTAGTGATAACAAAAATCAAGTATTTTTTACCTTTTCTCCGCTTACTTCGTACACCAGGCGGTGCTCTTGATCGATCCGCCGCGATCACGCCCCTTTTCACTCATGCCGGAGCGGCTCGGGCTTTCCCGTTCCTTCAAAGGGGGTCTGCTGTACTTCGCGGATCAGCTTTTTGATCTGCGAATTTCTTACTCAGTATACTCAGTAAATGGATTGCTTTGACCCGGCTGCTTCATGACCTTTCAGACTATCAACGGCGGGGCATGGTATCAGGCCGGGTCGTGCTTCGGGGGTCCCGATCGGATTCTCTTTTGAGTTTCGGTGGATTCTTGATCTGGGACAGTCCGCGCGGCATTGTCGCTTGTTAGAACAAGAGGGTCGCACGAGGCCGGTCCAGCGGGACGGGCGGCGGCCATTGGAGAGCTTTGGCGATGCAACCGTTGATGAAGGAGGTTCCTTTGATGACCTGGCAACGAAGTGGCTGGATGTGGGTGGCGGTCGTAGGCTTGGTGGTGGGGCTGTCGGCCCCCGAGGTGAAGGCCGCTGATGACAAGGCCAACGCGACCGGCACCTGGAAATCGAGCGTCGAGCGCAACGGGCAGACCTTCGAGACAACCCTCAAGCTCACGCAGGACGGCGAGAAGCTGACCGGAACGATCAGCGGACGCAATGGCACGGAGACCGCGATTGAAGACGGTCAGGTCAAGGGGGACGACGTCTCGTTCAAGGTGACGCGCACGTTCAACGACAACACGTTCGTCATGACCTATAAGGTCAAGGTCAGCGGCGATTCGCTCAAGGGCAAGGTTGAGTTCGAGCGCAACGGCGAGACCCAGAGCCGCGACTGGGAAGCCAAGCGAAGCTGATTCCAAGACGTCTTTGGCTGCTAAAGACGTCTTGGGTCGCCGATTTCCAGGTTCCGGGGGTTCTGAAGACGTGTCCTCCTCAAGCCCCGGGACCTGGATTTCGTGAGCGAAGTGGATTCAAGAGCTGGGCTCCCCTTCGTCGAGCTTGCGGTAGAGTGACGAGAGGCCCATGCCAAGGCGGCGGGCGGCCTCGCGCTTGTCGCCGTCACAAAGAGCGAGCACATGGCGGATGTGATGTTGCTCAAAGTGGGCCACGGCGGTGCGCAGATCGTCGCCGTCGTCTGGAGCGCCGGCCTCGGCGACCAGTTCGGCGGGGAAGTCGGCGGGGGTGAGAATCGGGCCGTCGCCGAGGATCACGGCGCGTTCCAGGGCGTTATCCAGCTCGCGGACGTTGCCGCGCCAGGGGGCGGCCATCAGGCGGCGAATCGTGGCGTTGTCCACGCCGTCGACCCGTCGGCCAAGGCCGTGCGCGTGCCTGGCCAGGAGATAGGGGATCAGTTCGGGGATGTCCTCAAGGCAGGCGCGCAACGGCGGCGTGCGGATCGAGACGACGTTGAGCCGGTAATAGAGATCGGGGCGGAACCGGCCGGCGGCGGCCTCGCTGGGAAGGTCTTTGTTGGTTGCGGCGACGACCCTGGCGGCGAAGGCCACGGGGCGGGTTGCGCCCAAGGGCAAAACTTCCTTGGCCTCGATCGCGCGCAAGAGTTTGGCCTGGGTGGTCAGGGGTAATTCGCCGATCTCATCCAGGAAGACGGTCCCCCGCCCGGCGGCGACGAACAGGC
>JBDTIR010000250.1:0-3637 GCA_039936275.1 Isosphaeraceae bacterium
ACTATCAAGAGTGCCCCGAGAGTTGGTGGCATGCAAGAGCATTGTAGCGGAATCTTGGCAAAAATGGGAAACATTTCTCTTGAGCGATTGCGCTCCGATTTTTCCAACCGCTTGTCCGTGAGGCCGGAACACTCTACAACGGATCGGTCGAGATGCTTATGCCGGGTCTTTGGGGTCCGCGGATGGTTTTCTCAAAATCGATCTTCACTCTATCTTAACATGCGTAGCGCGCTCCCGCGAATAAAAAAGTTTGCCGGTTCTCCAAAGGGCCCAGCCGAAGTCTTACAAAGGGGCCATCCGGACCTTTGAACATGCAATCACCCATTTTGTTTCCTTGACGGGCCGTCCTGTTCCATGACCACCAATCCCCAAGGTGAACCGCCTCATGTTCCCTCCACGCCGGAAGGGGCCGACGATGTTACCCGCCAGTTTGTCGAGCACTGGGGCACGATGGCGCGGGCCTGGGGCATCAATGCGACCATGGGGGAACTGTTCGCCCTGCTTTATCTGACCGGAACCGACTGGACGGCCGACGCCTTGCGTGAACGACTGCGGGTTTCGCGTGGCAATGTGAGCATGAACTTGCGTGAACTGATGACCTGGGGCGTCGTCCACAAGGTCCACCGTCAAGGCGAACGTCGCGAGTTTTACCGGGCCGAGGCCGACGTCTGGACCCTCTTTCGCCGAATCCTGGCCGAACGCAAGCGTCGAGAGCTGGACCCGACCCTGGCCCTGCTTGATCGCACCGCGGCGCGAATTCAGAACGATCCCTCGTTGCGCGAGCACGGGCCTCGCGTCGTCGCGCTTCAGCGGTTCTTTTCCCTGATCGATCGGCTTGCCGTCCGGCTTGACGCCCTGGAACCAACCGACCTGGACGCGCTTCAGGGCTTGTTCGACGATACTTGACGGTTCGAGATTCGTTTCGCTCACGAGAGATTGCCTCCTACTGGGCCATCCAGCCGCCATCGACGGCGAGGCTGGCGCCAGTGATGTACTGGCCGGCGTCGGAGGCCAGCAAGAGCAAGGGGCCCGCGAGTTCTTCGGGCCTGCCCCAGCGGCCCAGGGGGACGCGGTCGGTGAACCATTGGCGGGCCTCGGGGTCGGGGTGGAGCGCGGCGGTCAAGGGGGTCTCGAACGGACCTGGCAAGAGGGCGTTGACCGTAACGCCATGCGGGGCCAGTTCCAGGGCCATTGATCGGGTCAGGCCCAACAGACCGGCCTTGGTCGCGCTGTAGGCGTTGCGGCCGGCGCGGCTGACGTCGCCGAAGATCGAGCTGATCTGGATGATTCGGCCCCAACCTCGGTCGCGCATCGGCCCGGCCAGGGCGCGACTCAGGGCCATCGGCGCGGTCAGGTTCAGGGCGACGACCCGGTCCCAGTCGGCGTCGGCCACCTGGCCGATCGGGGCCACGATATTGATGCCCGCGTTGTTGACCAGAACGTCCACCCGGCCCATCTCGGCGACCACGCGCCCGGCGAGGTCCACGGCCTGCTGGCGGTCGGCCAGATCGGCGATCGCCCAGGCGACCCGGTTGCCGGTCTGCTGTTGGATCTTGGCGGCCGTTGCGCGCAGTTCGTCTTCATGGCGAGCGGACAGGAAGACCTCCGCGCCTGCTTCGGCCAGGGCCATCGCCAACGCCGAGCCGAGCCCTTTGCTTCCTCCGGTTACCAGCGCGACCCGTCCGTTCAACCGAAACGCATCCAGGATCATGGATTTGGTTCCTTCGTTATCATTGGTTGTCTTGATTCCGACGTCTGCATGGTCGCCCCAGTCTGACGTAACGGCGAGGGATGGGCCAGAGGGAGCGGCCCTTTTTTTGAATTGGAAATCGGTCACGCTTTGGGAAAGTCTGGACGATTCCGCATGGAACCTTGGGACCGGTTTGTCTAAACTTGGAGACAAGGACCTCCATCAATCCTTTTGACCGGGGTCGAGGCGTCGGTTAGGTTGCTTGTTGGGCCTGTGGTCCTCGTCGCACCCCGCTTTTGCCTAAGGCTCGGCCGAGAATCGCCGCGTCATCACCCGACTTGGAGCACGTTTTGCAATGAGCACTGCGCCGGTGGATCATTATTACCCGGGCCTGGAGGGTGTCGTCGCGTGCGAGACGGCCATTTGCAACCTGAAGGGCAAGGAAGGGGCCGGCGGACTGGAGTATCGCGGCTACCAGATCGAGGACCTGGCCGGCGTCGTCTCCTATGAAGAGACCGCCTTCCTGATGCTTCACGGCGACCTGCCCACCAGGGCGCAGTTGCGCGACTTCGAGGCTAGACTCAAGGCTGCCCGGGTCATTCCCGAGGCTCTGGTCGCCCTCTACCGGCAGATCCCCGCCTCGGTCCACCCGATGGACGTCTTGCGGACCTCGGTCAGCGTTTTGGCCCACTTCGACCCCGACAACGACGCCCCGCCGACTGACCACGCCGCCAACGTCCGCAAGTCCGAGCGCCTGATCGCCCAGATGGCCACCGCCGTCGCCTATCGTGAGCGGATCGCCCACGGCAAGGAGATCGTCCCCCCGCGCGACGACCTGGACCACGCGGCCAACTTCCTGAACATGATCAACGGCAAGAGCCCGTCCGAGACCATGCGGTCGGCCTTCGACCTGTCGTTGGTGCTCTACACCGAGCACGAGCTGAACGCCTCGACCTTCGCGGCCAGGGTGACTGTTTCGACCCTCTCGGACCTCGACTCGGGTATCGTCGCGGCAATCGGCACCCTCAAAGGGTCGCTGCACGGCGGGGCGAACGAAGAGGCCTGGAAGGTGCTCGAACAGGTCGGCTCACCGGAGAACGCCGAAGCCTGGATTCGCGACGCCCTGGCCCGCAAGGAGCGGATCATGGGCTTCGGCCACCGTGTCTACAAGACCGGCGACCCCCGCGCCCGCATCCTCAAGGCCTTCTGTGCCAAGCTCGCGGCCGAGGTGGGCGACCAGCGTTGGGAGCAGATCGCCGAGCCGATTGAGCAAGCCGTCACCGAGCAGAAGAAACTGCCCCCGAACGTTGATTGGCCCAGCGCCCGCCTTTACCACTACATGGGCCTGGACGTCTCGGTCTACACCCCGATCTTCGCCATGGCCCGCGTCGCCGGCTGGGCGGCCCACATTATCGAGCAACTCGACCACAACCGCCTGATGCGTCCCCGAGCCCGTTATAACGGCCCCCCCAACCGCGACGTCGTCCCGCTCGCCCAGCGGGGTTGAACTTCTCATTGACGATCGGGACGGCGGCGGGTGGCCGAGGCAAAGCGCATCGGATTCCACCCGCCGCCTCTCTTCATGTATGATTTTGAACCGGAGTCCGTCCATCATGTCCTCAGGTCCATCAAAACTTGATGTTTGGATGGAAGAGAACTGTGAATCAACTCTTCCGGAGATGTTTCAGGAGTCCGAGCGCGGGGCGGCCCTCATCGCGGCCGCGTTCCTTGACGATGCGCTACTCGAACTGCTCAGAGCCGTTCTTGTCGATGAGCCCGAAATCGTGACGCGGCTTGTCGGTGACGAGACTGGTTCCAATAATGCCCCGCTCAGCACCTTCGCCACTAGGATCAATCTCTGCTATTGTCTCGGCTTGCTCGACCCGGATACTCAGCATGACCTGAAACTGATCGGCCGAATTCGCAATAAGTTCGCCCACCGCCGAG
>JBDTIR010000251.1:0-5996 GCA_039936275.1 Isosphaeraceae bacterium
AACCAGTTTTACCGCGCCTTCAAGGCCCTCTCCCAGCTCCGCCGCGAGAGCCAGAATTCCCCGCCCCCATCCTCGCTCGATCCCGATCCTCTCGATTCCGAAGCGCCGAGCGAACCCAAGACCGCCCCCGAGACGTCGGAAGGGGTGCCGACTCCAACCACGATCCAGGCCCCCCTTCCGAATGCCCCGACCCATTTCATGTGGCGCAACGACCGGAAGACCAACCCGTCGCGCATGCTGCCGAATCGTATCATCTTGACCTCGGATTTGCTTCTCGGTTGGGTGGGTCGGCTCGTCATCGATCGAACGATCTCTGACGAGTGGCCCCTGATCCCTGAGACGCGCCTGACGGCCAAGGAGGTCGCTGCTCTGTTCAACCCGGCTCAAGAATCGTCCAAGTCAACAATCGCTCAACACTTCGGCCCCCCCGTGACCGTCGAATACGTCGAGGCGTGCATCTGTTGCGTCAACGCGATTGGTCCCAAGGGGCTCAAATCGTGGGAGGCGACTTGACGTTCGATCTTATTTCCATGGAAAACCCATCCAGGAGTGACGCGGTTGACCATGACGTTCCTCTTAATAGGGCGTGGGAAGCACGCCGTTTTCAAGAGCCGGACGGCGTTGGTTCCCACGCCCTTATAAAACCAATCGTGTGACTCCCTGGAGAACGAAGCACTAGCCTAGAGGGGGCTGGAGTGGTATCGTTCTTGGTTAGACGTTTGTTCGACAATCGGCCCGCTTCGGTCGCGTCGTCGCGGAGGTTTGAACCATGTTCCGATGGATAGTGCCCGCCCTGGTCCTCTCGGTTTGTGTGGCGGCTCGCCCGGCGATCGGTGGAGAACCGGCGCACGACGATCCGGATACCTTCTTTGAGCTCAAGGTCCGTCCGGTACTCGCCGGAACCTGCATCAAGTGCCACGGACCCAAGAAAGCCAGCGGTGGCTTGCGGCTCGACTCGCGCGAAGGCATGCTCAAAGGCGGCGACAACGGCCCGGTGGTCGTCCCTGGAGATCCCGAAGCGAGCCCGCTCGTCTTGGCGATCCGGCACGACGACGAAGTGCTCAAAATGCCGCCGACCAAGCCCTTGCCCAAGGCCGTGGTGACTGACCTGACCGCCTGGATTGCCTCGGGCGCTCCTTGGCCCAAGGCGAGCGCCCTCGGAGGTACGATCCAGGGCGTAAGCCACTGGGCCTTCGAGCCCTTGCGGGATGATCTTCCGCCGTCAGACCCCAGCGGTTGGTCCGATCAGCCGATCGACCGCTTCCTCGCCGCGGGCCACCGCGAGCACGGTCTGCGCCCCGTCGAGCAAGCCGACCGGCGAACCTTGATCCGCAGGGCCTCGTTCGACCTCATCGGCCTGCCGCCCACTCCGGAACAGGTCGAAGTGTTCACGAACGACACCAGGCCCGACGCCTACGAACGGCTGGTTGACTCACTGCTGGCCTCGCCCCAGTATGGCGAGCGCTGGGGGCGGTACTGGCTCGATCTCGCTCGATATGCCGACACCGCGGGCGATAATTCAGACTACCCGGTTCCACGCGCCTATCTTTACCGCGACTATGTGATTGACGCCTTCAACACGGATGTTCCTTACGATCGGTTCCTCCACGAGCAGCTTGCCGGCGACATCCTCGCCCGCCAAGGACCGCCCGAAGATTACGCGCGTCTGGTCACGGCGACCGGCTTCATCGCCCAGGCCAAGCGGTTCGGCACGCGCAAACTGGAAGACATTCACCAGATTATCGAAGACACCTTGCACACGACCAGTCAGGTCGCGCTCGGCTTGTCGCTACGGTGCGCTCGTTGTCATGATCATAAGTTTGACCCGATCACCGCGAAAGACTATTACGCCCTCTACGGGGTCTTCGCCAGCACCCAATATCCGTTCGCCGGGTCTGAAGAAGACAAGCGCGCGAGCGAACTGGCCCCCTTGATCGTCCCCGAAGCCGTCGCGGCCCGGGAAGCCGCCCACGCCGAAGAACTCGCCAAGCTCAAAAGCGAGATCAACCGGATCGAGACCGACGGCGAACTCGGCCGCAAGGTCGCGGAGTTGACCCAACAGCTTGCTGAGGCCGAGGAAACGCTCAAAGGGTCTGAGTCGTCCACTCGCGAGGAACGCCAGCACGCGGTTGATCTCCTCAAAGGCGAGCACGCCAAGGCCAAGGGCGAACTCGACACGGTACTCAAGCCAAAACGCGCGGACTTGGCTCGTCGCGAGAAAGAGTCCCCCCTGGACGAGGCGTCCCTGGCCTACTCCGTCCGCGAAGGAACGCCCACCGACGTGAAGCTCCAGAAAGGCGGCGATCCGAACGCCCTCGGCGACGTCGTCAAACGCGGGGTCCCCCAGGCCCTCGACCCCGGGGCCGATCTGGCGATCCCTGAAGGCGGCAGCGGTCGGCTTGCCCTGGCCCAATGGTTGACCGGCCCGGTTCGCCACCTGACCGCCAGGGTCATGGTCAACCGGATCTGGCAACACCACTTCGGCAGGCCGATCGTCGCCACCCCGTCTGACTTCGGCCTGAGAGGCTCCCCGCCGACCCACCCTGAACTGCTCGACTGGCTCGCCCGGGACTTCATCGATTCCGGCTGGTCGATCAAGGCCATGCACCGTCGGATCATGCTCTCCAAGGGGTATCAGCTCGCCTGTACCCATAACCCCGCCAACGCCGAGGCCGACTCGGGCAACGTCCAGCACTGGCGGGCCGACCGCCACCCGCTCGACGCTGAAGCCCTGCGTGATACGTTGCTCTCCCTGGGCGGCAATCTCGACACCAGCCAGCCGGGCCCACACCCGTTCCCTCCGATGGATCAATGGCGGTTCACCGCCCACCACCAGTTCAAGGCGGTTTATCCCTCCGATCACCGCAGCGTTTACCTGATGGTTCAGCGCCTTCAACCCCATCCCTATCTCTCCTTGTTCAACGGGCCGGACACCAGCATGTCCACGGCCGTGCGCGATCATTCCACGGTCCCGCTCCAGGCCCTCTACTTGCTCAACAGCCCGTTCGTTCACGACCAGGCCGAACGGTTCGCCCGGGCCTTGATCGATCAGGAACCCAACCCCGAATCGCGCGTTCGGCTCGCCTATCTCCGTACCGTCGCCCGACCTCCTTCGGACGCCGAGCACGCCTTGACCTTGACGTTCCTCGACCAGTACGCCCACAGCCTCGACGGCGAATCTTTGACGGCCGAACAGCGCGAGCGCCAAGGCTGGACCGCCCTGGCCCGGTCTCTTCTGGCGTCGAATGAGTTTATCTATGTCGATTAACGATCAAAAAGGCGCGCCCGCGCCCGTCGGGCGCGCCGGCCGTTTGTCAAGGAGCCTGCCTCCCATGGCCAGAGACCTCATGCCTCGCCGGACTTTCCTGGAGCGAACCGCCGCCCTGGCCTCGGCCGGCGGCCTGGGCCTGTACCACGGCCTGGCCCGATCCGCCGAACTGAATGGTGGGCACCCGCTCGCCCCCAAACTCGGTCACTTCCCCGGGCGCGCCAAGCATCTGATCGTCTTTTTCATGACCGGCGGCATGTCGCACATGGATACGTTCGACTACAAGCCCAAGCTCCAGGAAGACGACGGCAAGAGCGTCGGCAACCACAAGGTCAAGGGTTCGCCCTACGCCTTCAAGCCCTACGGCGAGTCGGGCAAGATGGTCAGCGAGCTGTTCGAGAATGTCGGCTCGGTGGTCGATGAATTCTGCTTCCTGCACTCCGTCCACGGCGACTCGGCGGGCCACTCGGCGGCGACCCTGGGCATGCTCACCGGCTCGGTCACGATTCCCATGCCCAGCCTTGGCTCCTGGATCAGCTACGCCCTGGGAACGTTCAACACCAATCTGCCCTCGTTCGTCGTGCTGGCCGGCAAAGACCCGTACAACAGCTTCCAGGTCTGGGATTCGAACTTTTTGCCCGCCTTCCATAAAGGCGTCCGGGTGGTTCCAGGGCCCGACCCCTTGCCCGACGTCAAGAGCATGACCACCTCGGTCACGCGCCGGGAACTCGAAGACCGGATGCTCCGCGATCTTAACCAGGCCCACCTCGACGCGCATCCTGGAGACTCGAACCTCTCGGCCCGCATGACCAGCTTTGATACCGCCCACGGCCTGATGCGCGAGGCCCCCGAAGCCTTCGATATCAGCAGGGAAGCCGAGCATACGTTGAAACTTTACGGCGCATCAGCCGACAACCGGGCCTCGTTCGCCGCGCAGTGCCTGATTACCCGTCGCCTGATCGAACGCGGCGTGAGGGTGGTCGAACTGTTCGACGTCGGCTCGAACACCAACTGGGACAGCCACAACGATATCGGGGACCACCGCAAACTGGCCCGCAACATTGATCAGCCGATCGCCGCGTTGGTGAAGGACCTGAAGCGCCGAGGTTTGCTGGAAGACACCTTGATCGTCGGCTGTACCGAGTTCGGCCGCACCCCCTGGCAAGACCTGACCCCCAAGGGGCGCGGGCACCACTCGCGGTGCTTCACCTGCTTCCTCGCCGGCGGCGGCACGCGCGGCGGCCTGAGCTTTGGTCGCTCCGACGACTACGGCGACGGCGTGGCCGAAAACCCGGTCCACGTCCACGACCTGCACGCCACCATCTTGCACCTGATGGGCCTCGATCACACCCGGTTGACCTATCGTTACTCGGGCCGAGACTACCGCCTGACCGACGTGCATGGTAACGTCGTCAAGAGCGTGCTCTCCTGATCGAACCGACTCCGTAAATCAAGGAATTGCCTTTATGAACATGAAAACGATCACCGTGGCCTTGACGATGTCTGCCTTGGCCTTCCTGGGCGGCTACTCCATCAGCCAGAGCGTTGAAGACGCACCGAAGCCGAAGGCGCGTGAGCTGATTCGCCAGTCGCTCAAGGAAAAGGTCGACGGCAAGGCGGCTCGGGTCACGTTGGTTGAGGTCCAGCTTCCTCCAGGGGCCGACGGCAGCCCGCACCGGCACCCCGGTCCGGTGATCGGCTACGTCCTGGAAGGCGACGTTGAGATCCAGGTTGATGACGGCCCGGTCACGACCTATCACACAGGTGAGACCTTTTATGAGCCTGCCATGGCCTTGCACAAGGTTTCCCGCAATCCCAGCAAGACCAAGCCGGCCCGGTTGCTTGCGTATCTCTTGACCGCCGACGACGTGACAACCTTGGTCTTGCCCGCCGACTGATCAAACACAGGAGCGACCCCGTTGGAACCGAGACTCAACTACAACGCGCTCGCACCCGATCCGCTCAAGGGCATGCTCGCGCTTGAATCCGCCGTGCGCCGGAGCGGCCTGGAACACTCGCTCCTGGAACTGGTCAAGCTTCGTGCCTCGCAGATCAACGGCTGCGCCTTCTGCATCGACATGCATTCCAAGGACGCCCGCGCTCACGGCGAGACCGAGCAACGACTCTACGCCCTGAATGCCTGGCAGGAAACCCCGTTCTATACCGACCGCGAACGCGCGGCCCTCGCCTGGACCGAGGCCGTGACCCTGGTCTCTGACGGGCACGTTTCTGACTCGGTCTATGGCGAAGTTCGCGCCCAATTCGATGAGAAATCACTGGTCGATCTCACCTGGGCGATCGCGGCAATCAACTCCTGGAACCGGATGGCCATCAGCTTCCGCGCCCTCCCCGGCGCTTATGAGCCCGGGCAGCATTGATCCTCTGAAAGCGGTTGCCAAGGGATGACGACCGCGTCGTTGCCGCGTCTTTCGTCATCCCCGCGTGTGAGGCCCTCTCCGCAGTTATTCCGCGGTGAGGGCCGACTGCTTGGTATGACTTAATTCAGATTCAGTCCTCAAGGCTCGGCGAGAGCTTTGCCCACCTGAAACCTCCAATCTGGTCACACAACAGGGGACCTTTCGGGTTGAGAACTCGAAAGTGCATGAGAATCATCTAAGCGCTCCTCGCCGTCACAACGGCCCATCGTCCCAAACTCGCTTCCACGCCTGACCCACCGGAACCCCATGCGACTCGCCTTCAGCACCAACGCCTACATGCGGTTCCCGTT
>JBDTIR010000252.1:0-4933 GCA_039936275.1 Isosphaeraceae bacterium
GGACCTCGTAGGCCTCGGCGGCTTCCTTGAACTTGCTTTCGGCCTCGGCGTTGCCTGGGTTTTTGTCCGGGTGAAACTTCAAGGCCATCTGCCGGTAGGCTTTCTTGACGTCGTCGGCCACGGCGTCGCGGCCGAGGCCGAGAACTTCATAATAATCGCGCTTCGTCGCCATCGGCACGGGATCTCAATCGAGGACGGTTTGCGGCGGATTCAGTTCGACTGCGGACCATGATAGCAGATGGAGGCCCGCTTGCGGAACTGTGCCGGCTGCGATCCTCGCCTCTTCTTTTGTTTGGGGCCTGTATCAAGGAAATTAGAACAATCGGTGTCGGATCATCCCGAAAGGGGGGGCACGGCTTCTCCCGGGCTATTCTACGCAATGGAGGTCGTCGGCGTCTTGCGATTCGGGACGTCGATCAGGAAAGGACCGGCGCGAGCTTGGACCACGATGGACCCCGCCAAGGACCGTCGTCAAGCCGAATTTCGGGGCACGTCGGAAAAAGGGGAGTGCGGCGTATATCTTTTTCACTGCACATTTCTTAGAATAAACTCGGTAGGTCCGTCGAAGAAGCCTGCGTCGCCGATTCCTCTCAAAAGAATTGGATCGCGCCGTCCTCTCTCGCCCTTCCCACCGGATTGGGTCGCATCGGCGGCCTCTTTCTTCTCGACCCGGAAAGTGAACGGCGGGTCGTCGCGCCTCGCAACGGGGGATCTCAAGGTGGGCAAGAAGTTGTATGTCGGGAACCTGACCTATTCGGTCGGTGACGCCGATCTCGAGCAGTTGTTCGGTGAGTTCGGCGCGATCGAGAGCGCACAGGTCGTCCAGGACCGCGATACGGGCCGAAGCAAGGGGTTCGGCTTTGTGGAGATGAGCACCGATGCCGAGGCGCAAGCGGCCATCGATGGGCTTCACGATCGCGAGTTCAATGGCCGTCGGTTGACGGTCAACGAGGCGAGGCCCCGTGAAGACCGCGGCGGCGGTGGCGGTGGCGGCGGCGGTCGTGGCCGGAGCGGCGGTGGCGGCGGCTACGGTGGTGGCGGCGGCGGTTACGGTGGTGGCGGCGGCGGTAGTCGCGGCGGCTACGGTGGCGGCGGCGGCGGCCGGTATTGATCTGATCTCGTTGGCGAGGGCGTGGCAGTCAGGCGCAAGGACTGCCCGGCCTTGTTCCGGCGGCGGCTGGAACACCCTCGCCACCCCAACACACCTCAATCGGCGGCCGATTCCGGCCGGGGGATGATTTCCCCCGGCTCTCAACGCGCTTGCGCCCGCTCTTCTTGGAGTCGAATGATGAACCCCAAGCATTACCACACCCCCAACTCGACCCGAGCGCTCTGCCCCGTCTGCAAACGAGGCGTTTACTCTCCCGCAGGCATCCATCCCCAGTGCGCGATGACCCAGTCCGACCCTCTTCGGAAGGTCGCCAAGGCCGGTCAGTTCGTGTCCAAGACCGCCGCGGCCGAAGTTCCCGCGGCGACCGAAGGCCTCTGAGCCATCGGCATTGACCCCGACCCGGCCGTTGATCGACTGCCCGTCGACTTCGTTGTTCCCATCCGGACGTTCCGACACGGCACGACGCCTTCGGATCGTCGCGGCCAGGGACGCCACGTCGCCCCCATCGAGCCAGCCATGCCGATCGGCCGAGTCATCACCCGTGCCGACCTTAAACTGCTGTAAGAACCTCGCCATCCCGACCGGCCCCAACGCCTTGGCGAGCGCTTCCAGCCCAATCCGCCGGATCTCGGCCAGACTCATGGTCGGCCCACTCATGGCCCGGAAACCCCACCTAATTAGGTCAAGGGTTTCTCGACCCGAATTCAGAGCTTATCAGAAATCCGTTTGGACCGGCGAAGCAAACGATCACCGGTCGTCAAAAAGACGTCGGAAAAACCTGCCTCTGAACAGGCGAGATGCAGAGCGTTAAAGGGGTCGAACCCAAGCTCTTCCAACTCGTCCGCCCTGGTGATCTCCGCCTCATCCATGATTATCATACGGCTGATCGGTCGCAACAGCAATCGGACTCGGAGCCTGCGATCTGGGTCGGGCGTCTGATCCTGATTACTTCATTGTGAAATTCTATAACATGAACACTAATGCAGAAACCCCTCACTCATTACTTATTGACGATTCGTCATCACATGAGAGATAATCGACTTTAATAAAATCGGCCTAATGAAAGAAACTGTTATACGTTATGCGCAATTATCCATTTAGTAATTTCGTAGTAGGTTCATGTAAAAAATATCCAATTTTACCAATATGAATTTGTTCAACCGGGACGATCGTCCGTCCCGGCTGAAGTGCAACAGGGAATTAACGCACCGATCCTTCGATCCGAGGGGCGGCCTTGCCATCGTCGTCTTCCGGGATGTTGGTGATCATCGTCTCGGTCGTCAGCATCAGGGCCGCGATCGAGGCGGCGTTTTGCAGGGCCGAGCGGGTGACCTTGGTCGGGTCAATGATGCCGGCCTGGAACATGTCAACGTATTCGCCGGTGTTGGCGTCGAACCCGATCGAGCCGCCACGGGTCTTGACCTCGTCGGCCACCACCGCGCCGTCGTGACCGGAGTTCTCGGCGATGTGCCGCACCGGCTCCTCAAGGGCGCGGAGCACGATCGACGCGCCCATTTTCTCGTCGCCGGTCAAGGAATCAATGACCTTCTGAACAACCGGGATGGTCCGCAAGAGCGCGGTGCCGCCGCCGGGGACGACGCCTTCCTCAGCCGCGGCGCGGGTGGCGTGCAGCGCGTCCTCAACCCGGGCCTTGACTTCCTTCATCTCGGCCTCGGTCGCGGCGCCGACGTTAATCAGGGCCACACCGCCGGAGATCTTGGCCAGGCGCTCCTGGAACTTCTCCTTGTCGTACTCGCTCTCGGTGTCCTCGATCTGGCGGCGGAGCTGATCGACTCGCTTCTGGATGTCGGCCCGCTTGCCGGCCCCCTGGATGATCGTGGTGCTGTCCTTGTTCACCTTGACCTGCTTGGCCTTGCCGAGCTGGTCCGGGGTGACGTTCTCGAGCTTGATCCCCAGGTCTTCGCTGATGACCGTGCCGCCGGTCAAGATCGCCATGTCCTGAAGCATCGCCTTGCGGCGGTCGCCGAAGCCGGGGGCCTTGACGGCGCAGACGTTCAGGATGCCGCGGAGCTTGTTGACGACCAGGGCCGCCAGGGCCTCGCCATCAACGTCCTCGGCGATGATCAAGAGGGGCTGCCCCCCCTGAGCGATCTTCTCAAGCAAGGGCACGAGATCGCGCAGGCTGCTGATCTTCTTTTCGTGCAGGAGGATGAGGGCGTCGTCGAGCACGGCCTCCATCGAGTTGGGGTTGGTGACGAAGTAGGGGCTGGAATACCCTTTGTCGAACTGCATGCCTTCGACGAACTCAAGGGTCGTCTCGGCGGTCTTGCCTTCCTCGACAGTGATGACGCCGTCGCGGCCGACTCGCTCGACGGCGTCGGCGAGCATCCCGCCGATGGTCGGGTCGTTGTTGGCCGAGATAGTGCCGACCTGGGCGATCTCTTCCTTCTTGGAGACCGGACGCGAGAGGTTCGCGTGCAGCTCTTCGACGGCGGCCTCAACGGCCTGCTCAATCCCTTTGCGCACGGCCGTCGGGTTCGCGCCCGCGGTGATGTAGCGCAAGCCTTCGCGGAAGATGGCGCGGGCCAGGATGGTGGCGGTGGTGGTGCCGTCGCCGGCGACGTCGGAGGTCTTGCTGGCGACCACGTTGACCAGCTTCGCGCCCATGTTTTCAAACGGGTCGGGCAGCTCGATCTCCTTGGAGACCGTAACGCCGTCCTTGGTGACGGTCGGGCCGCCGAAACTCTTGGAGATGATCACATTGCGGCCGGTTGGGCCGAGCGTCGTGCCGACCGCCTCGGCCAGGGTATCGACGCCTTTAAACATTTTCCGGCGCGCGGCGTCGTCGAAAAGCAGTTGCTTGGGCACGGGGTCCTCCAGGAGCAATGAGCGACGAGCAACGGGCATTTTGAGTCTTTGAAATCAAACTCATGTGCGCATTGCTCAATTGATGGAAAGAGTGGGTCCGGGGAAGGCCGAGCGATGAGCAAACGCGCCGGTTGGTCCGGAACGTGTCGCTCATCGCCCATTGCTCATTACTTCACAAGTTTGGCCAGGATGTCGGTCTCGCGGAGGATCTTGATCTCCTCGCCGTCCACCTTGATGTCGGTGCCGGAATACTTGCCGAAGAGGATCTCGTCGCCTTCCTTGACGCCGACCGCGGCGCGTTCGCCACTGTCGAGCATCTTGCCGGGGCCAACGGCCAGGACGCGCCCGCGCTGGGGCTTCTCCTTGGCGGTGTCGGGCAAAACAATGCCGCCGGCCGTCTTCTCCTCGGCCTCAATCTGCTGGATCACAACGCGGTCTTCGAGCGGTCGAACTTTGAGGGCCATCGTGCGGGTTCCCAAGGGGATCATCTTATCGGAGTGTGAATTGCGAGTTACGGGTTCCAAAATCAGGTCCACGCAACCCGCGACAAATGAATCTATCTCGATGCAAATGGAGCGCGGGCCTCGGGTCGCGGTCATTGAATGTCAAGCCGGTCGCCGAAGTCCACACACCACAACGAATTACATCATTCCCATGCCACCCATGCCACCCATGCCACCCATGCCACCCATGCCACCCATGCCACCCATGCCACCACCGTGGTCATCATGGTGTACGACGACGGTGTTCTTATCCTTCTTCTCGACGATGATGGCCTCAGTCGTCAGAAGCAGGCTCGCGACGCTGGCGCCGTTCTGGAGCGCCGAGCGGGTAACCTTGACCGGATCGACGATGCCGAAAGTGAACATGTCGCCCCATTCGCCGGTCTGGGCGTTGTAGCCGAAGTGGGGGTCGGTCGAGCGGGCGATCTTGTTGACCACGACCGAGCCGTCGAGGCCGGCGTTCTCGGCGATCGACCTGGCGGGCTGTTCC
>JBDTIR010000253.1:0-2064 GCA_039936275.1 Isosphaeraceae bacterium
CCGCTCGGACGCCTGGTCCCAGTCCGTGGCCGTCTCGGCAGCGGCGCGAGGAACGGGAAAGAGGGTGTTGATCATCGTCCGAAAGACGTGGAGCAGTTCCCCTGTGTCGGCGCACGAGTTGGCGAAATGGTCGATGTCAGCCTTGCGAGCCGGATCGACCGACCCGGTTCCGTCGGCGATCATCGCCTTGACCTGAAGGGAGTAATACCGCGTCGGCATCAACGCCTCGGCGCCCCTTTTGAGGTGCGCCGTCGTGCCTTGTGGGTTGATCCGGAAGTCATAAACCACCGGTTCCATGGCGAACGGCAAGGCGTCGTCAAGTGTGGCTTTGACACGCTTCATGATCGCGCCGACTTCATCACGAAATGCGGCATGTCGATGCGGGGCGACGAAGAAGCCCATGCCGCCGCCCGACATGCCGCCGAGCATCAGGAAGCCCCAGAAGTCCTCACCGAGGGCTTCTTTCGCTTCGCGGATGATTTCCTCAGTAAACCTGTTGCTCACCCAGGGAATGATCCGTTTCAAGGGGCCGTCCCAGTTGGCCGTGGTCAATCGGCCGATGGCGTGAACGTCTGAGGCGCGGACAGCGCCAATGATCCCTTCGAAAATCCGCAGGGCCTCTTGCCGAGCGGCCCATTCCTCGCCGCTGCGCAACAGATATTTTTCCGTCACCATGTTCAAGATCGGCCCGACGTTCTGCGCCATGCCACCGTGGACCAAAACCAGGCTGCTCGCCAGCGCCTCGTCAAAAGGTTGAGGACTGCCCGAGCCCGTCGAGCCGGCATCGGTCATCAGCCCTCGGTTCTCCATAAGTTCATGCATCGGCAAGAGTCGGCCACGACTGACGCCCCATTCGGGATCCTCAGGGGTGGCGGCCACGCCTTGAATCTGCTTGACCCCTTGGAAAATTCCGCCGGAGTCTTGCCAGCCGCCGCCGGAGCCCCCCAACCACTCACCGAGGATCGCCCGAGAGACCACGACCCGCGCTTCCTCCAGACCCAGAGGGCCGGTCAGATTTCGAGCCTGGCCGGTGGCGCGCATCAAGAGGCTGATGATCGAGGCCAGCAGGTTCGTCGAGACCGCCAGCCGAGACCCCTTGGGAATGTCGTTAACCTTGCTGACCACTTCCAGGCCGAATCCGGGACGGACGACCCTCGCCAGCAAAGCCGCCAAGGGGGTTCCAGTCCCCTCCATCGACGGCGGAATCAAGCCCGAAGCAATCACCCCCGCCTTAACCAGGCCCAGATAGTCATTACCAAAATTGAAGAGTTCGCCCAGGGTGGCGACGTCCTTCGTCGCCTCCAGGTCAATACTTGTCAGGCGCAAGATTGGCTCGGCGATCACCCGGCAGTAGGTCTCGATCGGCGGCGAGGGCGCTTCATCGCGACCATACACGCCCAAGTCGACCGAGATGTTCAAGACCCGCGCCCCTTCAGGATAATCCATTCCCAAGAAAAAAATATCTGACCAGGCACTATGTGACAGATCAAGCCGCACCGGTGTGAATTCCGCCAGGATCGGGAAGGCCCCTTGATCTTGCCCGATCCCTAAACGTCGTGGATGCAGCCGCACGGGGTGCTCGTTCGCCTGGCCGACGCGGAACATCCAACGGCTCCCTCGGCTGCTCCGTACCGACCGGCGCACCTGATCAGCCAGGGTCTGATACGTAATCTGCTCATACGCCTGCGCCAAAGCACTACAAATGGCCCCATTCGGTCCTGAGCGGTCGAGTTCAGCCCGCAAGACGGCGATCCCTTGCTCGAATCGCCGCTCCATCAAGGCCTCGACCCCCTCGAACGGGACCAACCCGGTGCTTGGCAGTTCCTTGGCCTCTTGAAGCGCATAGCGATAGATCGCGTGCAAGAACATCGACGCCCGGACCCGCTCATACAAATTCTCGGCCCCTCGCCGGAATCGTTCCAGGTCGGCGCAGGCCTCAAGCACGTCGTTGACCGTCGCCCCCGCGATCAAGTCGCGAACCGACCGATCGCGGACTTCGGGAACCGTGCTGGTGATCGTCTCGATCAAAGGGATCTGGCTGGACCTGGCGGACACGCGCGGACT
>JBDTIR010000254.1:0-4741 GCA_039936275.1 Isosphaeraceae bacterium
ACCACGGTCCAGGCCGAAGGACCACCCATCCATCCCGAAACCGCCCCTTCCTGGATGATCGTCCAGTGGACCTACCCCGAGCGCGGTGAGAAACCCCCGGTCAAACTCACCTGGTACGACGGCGGCAAACGCCCGGACCTTCCCGACGCCCACCGCAAAGGCTGGGGCGACGCCGTGCTCTTCGTCGGCGAAAAGGGGAACCTCCTGTCCGATTACTCACGCCACCAGCTCTTGCCCGAGGACACGTTCAAAGACTTCGAGCCGCCTCCGAAGTCCATTCCCAGCTCGATCGGCCACCATCAGGAGTGGCTCCAGGCGTGCAGGACCGGCGGCCCGACGACCTGCAATTTTGACTACTCAGGCGCCTTGAGTGAAGCGGTCCTCCTCGGCAACGTCGCCTACCGCACCGGCAAGCCTCTGACCTGGGACGCTGAAAACCTCAAGGCCGTCGGCTGCCCCGAGGCCGACGAGTACATCCACCGCGAATACCGCAAAGGGTGGTCCTTGGTTTGATCGAAGTAAAAACGTGAGGCTTTGATAAATTCAATCCGCTTGATCAAATTTGCAATTTGGTCAAGCGGATTGAGATTTGAAATTGCAAAATATGATCACGCCAGAAGCTTCTTGACGACTTCACCCTCAACGTCGGTCAGGCGGAAGTCTCGCCCCTGGCTGTGGAAGGTCAGCCGGGTGTGGTCCAGGCCAAGCAAATGAAGAATCGTGGCCTGGATGTCGTGGACGTGAACGCGGTCCTCGACCGATGAGAAGCCGAAGTCGTCGGTGACGCCCAGGGTAATTCCCGGCTTGATCCCGCCGCCCGCCAGCCACATCGTGTAGGCGTCAACGTGGTGGTTGCGGCCGATAAATTCGCGGACTTCGCCCATCGGCGTGCGCCCGAACTCTCCTCCCCAGACGACCAGGGTGTCATCGAGCAACCCACGCGTTTTCAGGTCCTTGATCAAGGCCGCGCACGGCCGGTCGATATCGCGGCAGACCGTGTCGAGACTGCCGTCCAGGTTCTCAGTCGGGCCGCCGTGGTGGTCCCAGTTCGTATGATAAAGCTGGATGAACCGGGAGCCTCGCTCGACCAGGCGTCTCGCCAGCAGGCAGTTGCTCGCGAACGAAGGGACGCCTGGCTCGACGCCGTAGAGGTCCAAGGTTTCCTTGGTCTCGCCCGAGAGGTCGATCAACTCAGGGGCGCTGCTCTGCATCCGGTAGGCCATTTCATACGAAGCAATCCGGGTGACGATTTCCGGGTCGCCGGTGGCTTCGAGGCGGTCGGTGTTCAGGTCTCGAATCGCATCGAGCACCCGGCGCTGGCGGCGAGCGTCAATCCCTGGCGGACTGGTCAGGTCAAGAATCGGCTCGGGTCCGTTCCGCAAGGGAACCCCTTGATACGAGGTCGGCAAGAACCCGCTGCTCCAGAGCGTGGCCCCCCCTCGAGGACCGCGAGGCCCGGACTGAAGCACGACGAACCCGGGCAGGTTGTCCGACTCGCTGCCGATGCCATAGGTAATCCACGCGCCCATACTCGGCCGGCCAAACTGCGTGGTCCCGGTATTGACGAACAGCTTGGCAGGCGCATGGTTGATCGGCTCGGTCGCCACCGATTTGACGAACGCCAGGTCGTCCACGACGCTCGTCATGTTCGGCAAGCATTCCGAGACCCAGGCCCCGGACTGGCCGTACTGGGCAAACTTGCGCCTGGTCCCCAGCAGCTTGGGCCGCTGCTTGGAAAACGAATCCATGAACGCGAACCGCTTGCCTTTGATGAACGACTCAGGGATCGGCTGATCGTTGTATTCATTGAGCTTCGCCTTGAAGTCGAACAGTTCAAACTGACTCGGCCCGCCAGCCATGAACAGATAAATAACGCTCTTGGCCTTTGGTGCAAAGTGGCCCCGTTTCGGCGCCATCGGGTTGACCAGGGGGGCGGATTCGGTCGCACTCGCACGGCCAGGACCGAGCAGCGAACCCAGGGCCATCGAGCCCAGGCCGATGCCACACTGAGCGAAGAAGTGCCGACGAGTCTGGTCGAGCAAGGCGTTGTGTCGATCCACGGCGCACGAACCTTTCGCAAGTGCGTGATCTCGTCCTTCGGGTAAGTCATTCCGAGATCATTAGCGAGCGTCACTTCGGAAGCACGGAGAACACGAAGGACAGTACAAAGAGATATAAATACCTAAATTTTCCGTATTATCTCGATGTTTAACTGATGATCATTCTCGGGTAATAAATTCATCAAGATTCAAGAGTACCCGAGCCACGGTCGTCCAGGCCGCCCGTTCGGCGAGGTCCTGGGCCGAGGCGTTCGAGACGATGACTTTGGCGGTTTTGGGGTCCGCCTGGAACTCGTCGCGCTGGTGGTTGAGCAGGTCGGCCAGCCGTTGCGATTCGACCTCTGACGGGGTCCGGGCCAGGCAGAACCGGAATGCCAGGGTGATCCGCGCATCGTCGTTGGCTGGGGCCTCGGTCAAGACTCGGGCCGCCAGGGCTTTGGCGAATTCAAAAAAGGCGTCGTCGTTCAGGAGCGTGAGCGCCTGAAGCGGCGTGTTGGAGCGGACCCGTCGGGTGCAGGCCTGGGTGGAGTCTGGGGCGTCAAACACCATCAAGAGCGGGTGCGGCGTGGCGCGCCAGAAGTAGGTGTACAGACCGCGTCGGTAGCGGTCGGCCCCGGTATCGGCCTTCCAGGTCCGTCGCATCTGGCCGAGGTTCATCACGCCGTCAGGTTGAGGCGGGAAGACGCTGGGGCCGCCGACCTCCGGGGTCAAGAGCCCGCTCGCCGTCAAGGCGGCGTCGCGGACCAGTTCGGCGTCGAGTCTGAGCCTGGCCTGGCGGGCAAACTTGCGGTTATCCGGGTCAATCGTTGCCAGATCGGGCCGAATCTTTGAGGTCTGGCGATAGGTGGCCGAGGTCAAAATCAAGCGCTGAACGGCCTTGAGGCTCCAGCCGCGCGCCTGGAACTCGGTGGCGAGCCAGTCCAGCAGTTCTGGATGCGACGGGGGTGCCCCCTGGGTGCCGAAGTCGCCGTCGGTCTCGACGATCCCCCGACCGAAGGCGGCTTGCCAGAGCCGGTTCACCGTGACCCTGGCGGGTAAAGGGTTCGACGGATCAACCAGCCAACGAGCCAGGTCCAATCGGTTCGGCGTTCCCGAAGCGGTTTTCAAAGGAGGCAAGACGGCCGGCACGCCTGGCGAGACGACGTCGCCGGGGCGAGTCGTGTCGCCTTGAATCAAGAGGTGCGTCGTTCGAGGGGTGGTCCGCTCCTTGACGACCATCGTCGTCGTGAGTTTCGGCGCCTGCTTCCTCAACTTAGCGACCTCTTGCTTGTAGGTCTTGGCTGCTTTGTCCTGGTTGATGAACGCCTCGAAGACCGCGGCGGTCTGGGCCTCGTTCCGCTGATCGGGCCGCACGCCGAACGCCGAGCGGACCTCCTGTGACTGCTTCTGGCTCGCTTCCATGTCGAGCCCCTTTTCCCACGCAACCATCTGTTTCAACAGCGCCGGCTTGGTCTCGCGCAGGTCCTTCAAGTACGCCGCCGCCTTGGCCTCGACCTCGTCCCTCTTGGCGACTTCTTCGTCCGTGGCGACGGGCAAATCGGGCTCGTCCACGTTATTGAAGAAGGCGAAGAATTGATAATATTCTTTCTGTGAGATCGGATCATATTTATGATCGTGACATTGCGTACATCCAACGGTGAGGCCGAGAAAAACCGAGCCGGTGGTATTGACGCGGTCGAGGACCGACTCCATCCGGAATTGCTCGACGTCGATCCCGCCTTCCTGGTTGATCGGGGTATTGCGGTGGAACCCGGTGGCGATCTTCTGATCAATGGTGGCGTTGGGCACGAGGTCGCCGGCCAGTTGGTCGATGGTGAACTGGTCGAACGGTTGATCGCGGTTCAGGGCGTTGATGACCCAGTCGCGATACTTCCAGATCTGGCGAGGGGCGTCGATGCTGTAGCCGTTGGAGTCGGCGTAACGAGCCATATCGAGCCAGGGGCGTGCCCAGCGTTCGCCGTAGTGGGGTGAGGCGAGCAGGCGATCAACCAGGCGTTCGTAGGCGTCGGGCCGGTCGTCGGCAAGAAAGCGGTCCACGTCCCCGGGCGAAGGGGGCAGGCCGATCAAGTCGAGGCTGGCTCGGCGGATCAAGGTCACGCGATCGGCCTCGGGCGAGGGCCGAATCCCTTCACGTTCCAGGGGAGCCAGAATGAAGCGGTCGATCGGGTTGCGAATCCAGGCTTCATCCGTCACCGCAGGCGGGTCGGGGTGGCTCGGCGCGACGAAGGCCCAGTGGATGGCGGGCGGGGGCGATGGAAGTTCGTCGCTTGGGGCCTTGGCTCCGGCGTTGATCCAGGCGCGGAGGACGTTGATGTCAGCCTCAGACAGCGGCGGCCGTTTCAAGGGCATGCGCTGGAAGCCTTCTTCCCCGATCACCGAGAGCATGAGTGTGCTGTCATCGGCCTGGCCTGGCTCGATGGCGGACCCCCCTTTGCCCCCCTTCAAGGCGGCCGCCGCAGTATCGAGCCGTAACCCGCCTCGTGGTTTGGTCGCGCCGTGGCAGGCGACGCAGTGCTTCGCCAGGATCGGTTTGACGTCCTTGAGGTAGTCCACGGAGACGTCGTCGGCTGACGCGAAAGTCAGGGGCAGGGCAAGGTACGCAAAGCAGGCCAGCAGCGTTCTCATGGGCGAAGCCCTTCAGGGCAGAGGCGGGAGTATAGCCGTCAAGCGTCCTGAAGTAT
>JBDTIR010000255.1:0-1947 GCA_039936275.1 Isosphaeraceae bacterium
GAGAAGTGCAAGGCCAAGGCCGATGGCCACGGTTCCAAAGGACACCGTCATCATCACCGTGGCGGCCACGGCTCCTGAGTCCTTGAAGAACTGAATCACTGATAAACACGAGTTGCCCCGGATTAATCAATGGGTTGATCCGGGGTGATTCGCATTCAAAGGTGGTTACACCCTTCGAGACGCCTCGCGAGGCCGGCGCAGATGGTTACGGACGTCGTCCAGCGAGGCGACCTTGAACGGGAAGTGCGGCGGGGCGACGGCCGATCGGGCCAGGTCGAGGCGGATCCGGCGACGGCTGCGGAGATTCGGCAAGGCGCGCAGGGCGTCGAGCTTGCCCAGGGCGAACGGACGCAAGCGGCCTCTGGCCAGTCGCCAGGCCCCTTGAACCAGGGTGAAGGCGACGTGCGGGCCGACGGCGATCAGCAGCCAACTGGGCGGCAGGTTCGACCAGAAGAGGACTTCGGCGTTTCTCGACATCCGGCGCTGAAGCTCGGGGCGGCCGTGGTCGTAGCTGGCCGAGACCTCATGCAAGATCCGGCAGTTCGGAGCGTAGAGGCACGAATAGCCTGCCCAACGGAGCCGGAAGGCCAGGTCCACGTCTTCATAATATGAGCCGAACGACGGGTCGTACGCGCCCACCTTGGCCAATGCCGAGGCTCGATAGAAGGCGCTCGAGCCGCTGGCGCCGAAGACGCAGTCGGCCGGTTGCCCTTCCCAGCGCGAGGCGCGCTGGCCGTGGCCGCGCTTGGTCGGCCAGCCGACCAGGGAATACGAGTCGCCGGCCGAATCGACCCGCGTCGGGTCGGAGCGGACCAGGACCAAGGGGGCGACCGAGCCAACAATCGGGTCGGCGAACAGGTCGAGCCCCGCCTCGATCCAGCCGGGGCAGACCTCGGTATCGTTGTTCAAGAGTTGGACGAACTCGCCACGGGCCGCGGCGATTCCCGCGTTGGCGGCGGCGCAGAAGCCGCCGTTACGCTCCAGACGCACCAGGCGAACGTCCGGATGAGCGTCCGCGAGCCATTCCGACGTTCCGTCCGTTGAGGCGTCGTCGGCGATCACCACTTCCATCGGCAATCCAGGGGGACGATGGTGGGCGACGCTGCTCAGACAGGCGGCCAGAAGGCGGCGGCCGTTGTAGGTCGGAATCACGATCGAAACGACGGGCTCGCTCAATTCTCGGGCCTCCCTGGCGGGCCTTGCCAACGCGTCTTGCCCCAGACGACGTGCTGCACCGTCATCAACAAGATCGTCAGGTCAAGCCGGAACGACCAGCGGCGGATGTAATCCAGGTCATACTGGACCCGCTTACGCAACGAGGTCCGACCTCGCCAGCCATGCACCTGCGCCCAGCCGGTCATTCCCGCCGGGACAGCGTGGCGAAACTCGTAATCGGGGACCTCGATGCGGAACCGATCGACGAAGATCGGCCGCTCTGGACGAGGGCCAACCAGGCTCATTTCCCCCTTCAAGACGTTGATCAGTTGCGGCAGTTCGTCGATGTTGGTCTTGCGCAGCCAGCGGCCGATCCGGGTGCAGCGCTCGTCCTGGTTCGACGCCCAGATCGGTCCGGTCGAGCCTTCGGCGTCCCTTCGCATACTGCGGAACTTCCAGATCCGGAACGACCGCCCCCCCTGCCCCACCCGTTCCTGGGTATAGAAAACTGGCCAGCCGTCGGTCAGGGCGATCAAGACCGCGATCACCAGGAACAGCGGCGTCAGCAGGCAGAGGCCGATCGTCGCGCCTACAATATCGAGCAACCGTTTGCCCGCGCGGCCCCAGAACAAGGGCCAAGGGGGGCGATGGACCGCCCAACGTGGATGAGACCGCAGAATATCAGCGTGAATGCTTGTCTCATCGACCCAATGGATCCGGATCGACGAGGCGGAGAGGTGGGCCAGTTGCGGGCGAAGCCGCCTTGAGGTGCGCCGAGAGAGCGCGATCACC
>JBDTIR010000256.1:0-1512 GCA_039936275.1 Isosphaeraceae bacterium
CACGTCCAGGTATTCAGCAGCCTGGGAGAGCCTCTCGACCCAATGGCGCGAAGGGGTCGGCCGAGCCCTGGCGACCTTCGACGAAGTCGAGCAAGCCGTCAACGGCTCCGGGCCTGACTGGGATGATCCAGTCTGGGAAACCTGGCAGCCGCCGCTCGAAGTCCCTGCCGTCGTCCGGTTCGGCCGGGTCCAACTGGGTCTGGACCAGATCCCTCACGGCCTGGCGAAGCACGCCGAGTTGATGGAAGGGCTGCCAAACTCCCTGGCCTCCCCTGCCTTGCTGGCATTCCCTGACCATGCTGACCTCCTGATCGAATCGTCCGGAGAGGAAGGCCGCAAGGCCGCGCTCGACGCCCTCCAAGGGGTGATAATGCGGCTTTTGACCAGCTTGCCGCCGGGCAAGGTGCGGTTCACCCTGATCGACCCGGTCGATCTCGGCCGCAGCTTCGCCGCGTTCATGCACCTGGCCGACTTTGACGAGGCGTTGGTCAATACGCGCGTCTGGACCGAGCCCGGACAGATCGAAGAACGCCTGACCGACCTGACCGACCACATGGAAAAGGTCATTCAAAAATACCTCCGGAATGAATATGAAACGATCGAGGAATACAACGCCAAGGCTGGTGAGGTGGCCGAGCCGTTTCGGGTCTTGGTGATCGCCGACTTTCCGGTGAACTTCGACGAAGCGGCGGCCAAGCGGCTCGAACGGATCGTGACCAGTGGCGTGCGCTGTGGCGTCTTGACCTTGATCGCCGTCGATAAAGAGCGGAAGCTGCCGCAAGGGTTCTCGCTTGACGCACTTCGGCCCCACTGCGTCAGCTTGACCTGGAAAAACGACCGCCTGACCTGGCGAGACCCTGACTTCGGCACCTTCCCCTTGGCGATCGACCCACCGCCGCCTGCCGAGCTCATGACCAAGATTCTTCAACAAGTCGGCGCCGCGGCCAAGCTGGCCAGCCGGGTTGAGGTGCCGTTTGAGTTCATCGCGCCGCCCCCGGAACGCTGGTGGACCGGCGACTCCCGGGCCGGCATCGACATTGCCCTGGGCAAGGCCGGGGCCACCAAGCAACAACCGCTCAGCCTGGGCAAGGGAACCTCGCAGCACGTTCTGGTCGCCGGTCGCACGGGCTCGGGCAAATCCACCTTGCTTCATGCCCTGATTACCAACCTGGCCCTGAACTTCAGTCCCGACGAGGTCGAGCTTTACCTGATCGACTTCAAGAAAGGGGTCGAGTTCAAGACCTACGCCGCTCACGAACTGCCGCATGCCCGCGTCGTGGCGATCGAGAGCGAACGCGAGTTCGGCGTCAGCGTGCTCCAGCGACTTGACCAGGAATTGCGCGAACGGGCCGACAAATACCGCGAAGTCGGCGTCCAGGACCTCAACGGCTACCGCAACGCCGCAGGAACCCCGCCGTTGCCGCGCGTGCTCCTGATCGTCGATGAGTTTCAGGAGTTCTTCGTTGAGGACGATAAGGTCGCGCAAGAGGCGGCCCTCTTGCTTGATCGCCT
>JBDTIR010000257.1:0-7868 GCA_039936275.1 Isosphaeraceae bacterium
AGGCTCGGTCCGTCATCTTTCCCGCAACCCGATACGATTGAGAGGCTCAAAACTGCGATCACGACACCAAGACTCTTCCTTAACACGTACTCAACTCCCGTCGAAAGAGGGTCGATACCAAACGTAACGCGGCCCCAATTCGCCGAAGTTGGGGCCGCGGGTTCTTCGAGGGGCGATTAATAGGCGTCTGAGCTGATCACTTCGCCGCCTCGCATGGTCTGGATCGAGAACCAGGTGACGGGGTTGATGGTGTCCTTGATGAACTTGACACTGCCGTCGGCGAACAGCATGTTCAGGCCGCCCGGGTGCAGGCTGCCCATCTGCCAGGCGTAGGATTTCTTGTTGTTGGCGACCGGCTTCCCGTTCGGAGTGCCGTAGAGCAACGACGTGCTGTTGATCGGCAGGACGCGGCCGTGGACTGACGTCCAAACTCCGGAGCCCCACCACGGGCCATAGCTGGTACTGGTCTTGTCTTGCGAGGACTCGCCGACCAGGCAGGTATTGCTCGTGCCGTCCTTGACTGCCGAAAGTTGGGTAGCGTTGTCATTGCCGGAGAAGATCGCGATATCAGGTTTCGCGAGAAACGAACCGTAGTTGTTGCCATAAGCGTCATAATACTGGCTGGCGCAGAAGAGGTAGCCGCCACGCATGCCGTTCACCTGCGCGTAGGCACCGGAGGCGGTCGTGGTCGGAACCGGCTTGGTCATGTCCGGACAGAGGTAGGTCGAGACCATCGTCCCGACGACCGTCGTGTTGGCCATGAAGCTCGTCGCCCCCCCGACCAAATTCGTGTTGACGCCGCTGTTGATCGCGTTGCTGGCAGGCAGACTGAAGTTGTAGGCGTTATAGAGCGGCTGCTGCTCCATAAAGTTGAGGATCATCGTGAAACCGGTCGTGTTGAGCACCTGGCCAAGTCCGCCCGGGTCGTTCGAAGTCGAAGTCGTAGAGCATGAGTAGATCTTCGCTGGCGGGAATGAACCCAACGCGCTCTCATAATTGAACAACGCCAGGCCGATCTGCTTCATGTTGTTGACGCACTGGCTCCGCCTGGCGGCCTCGCGCGCCGCTTGTACCGCAGGCAGGAGCAGGGCGATCAAGACCCCGATGATCGCGATGACCACCAAGAGCTCGATCAAGGTAAAACCGGGGGAACTTCCTCGTCGCTTGATCATAGAGTCGACTTCCCTAAGAGATGAGACCGAACTTCCGAGAAACCGGAGTGAAGAACCTATAAGTTATCTCGGTCTCGGTTGATTCGCAAGCAAAAATTAGTGGACCCACCGATTTTGATCGATCCAACTGCCACGCGAGCACCGATGCTGTACTATAGGAAGCGTCGGATCTTTCGTGACGGGCCCCGAAATGAACAAAATGAAAAACGGAATCCGTAGCGACGTGGCAGACTTGATTTCAATCGCCCAAAATACGCAGTTTCTTTAACGACCACGTTAAAAATGAACCTCGTCGCGTGAATGGGGTCACGAATGAGAGCGAGCTTGTTCTCGTACGCCCGCGAGTTGGCCGAATCGGGGCCGGAGCCTATAATTTCCAACAGCGGGACGCGCTCGATTGCAAACGACCCTCACCTCGACCCGTCTGATCAACGGGAATAATGCGTTTGGTGGCGAGGTTATGCCGTTTTACTCGGATCGCGCACACCGAGACGAATCAAAAGGGGGCAGGGCCGATGGGCGACCTGGAACGAACCAACGCGACGGACGTAGTCGAGGAGGTCGAGGTTCGCGGACACATCATTGATTCGCTCCTCCTGCCCAAAATCTTGGATCGGATTCTTCAGATGGGCGGGTCGTTCGAGATCCTCGAATGCGTCATCGGACCACGGCGTGTTGATCCTAGCTACGCCAGGATTGCCGTCAAGGCCGACACGGCGGCTGCCTTGGACGAGATTCTGGGCGATTTGGTCGAGCATGGCGCGTCTCAGGTTGACACGGGGGACGCGAAGGTGGTGCCAGCCGACGTCGCCGGGGCCTTCCCTGAGGGGTTTTACAGCACGACGAACCAGCGGACCCAGGTCCGCCTGGCAGGGCGCTGGATCGACGTGGCCGATCAGGAGATGGACTGCGGGATTGCCGTCGAAGCCGAAGGCGCCGAGGCCCGCTGTGTGGCGATGGCCGACGTCCCGCTCGGAATGCCGATCGTCGTCGGCCACGCCGGGGTGCGCGTTGTGCCTGAGGAACGGCCCAGGGGCACCTCCGCGTTTAGCTTCATGAGTTCCAACGTTTCAAGCGAGAAGCCCAAGGCGGTCAGCCTGGCGGGGGTGGCCGACACGATCAGGGCGACCAGGGACGCCGGCAAGCGGGTGCTTCTGGTCGGTGGCCCGGCGATCGTTCACACCGGGTCGTCGCCTCATGTGGCCGCCTTGATTCGCCAAGGTTGGATTCAGGTCCTCTTCGCCGGCAACGCCCTGGCCTCACACGACATCGAGCAGGCGCTCTACGGCACCAGCCTGGGGGTCTCGATCGCCAAAGGGGAGCCGATCGAGCACGGCCATGAGCACCACCTCCGCGCCATCAACACGATCCGAAGGCTCGGCGGCATCCGCCAGGCCGTCGATGCCGGCGTCTTGACGTCTGGAATCATGTACGAATGCGTCAAGGCCAATGTTGAGGTGGTCCTGGCCGGCTCGATCCGGGACGACGGCCCTTTGCCCGAGGTCTTGACCGACACGCTCGCCGCACAGGTTCGGATGCGCCAGGCGATCCATGACGTCGGTTTCGCCCTGATGATTGCTACGGCCTTGCACTCGATCGCGACGGGCAACCTCTTGCCTGCCTGGGTCAAGGTCGTCTGCGTCGATATTAATCCGGCGACCGTCACCAAACTCAGCGACCGAGGCACCTTCCAGACGATCGGCCTGGTCACGGACGTCGAGCCCTTCGTGCGCAGCCTGGCGGCGGCTTTAGGGTGCCTTTGATCGCAAGTCGCGTGCTTCAATGGTCTGGGGTGCGGATCGATCCATAAAGGAACTTAAAAACGGAGTTGATACCGATGGAACCAACACCTCGAATTCTGATGTGTCCTCCGGACTTCTACGGGATCGAGTACGAGATCAACCCGTGGATGAACCGGCGCGTGGGCACCGACCCTGATGAGTCGCGCCGCCAGTGGCTCGCCCTGGAAGCGACCTTGAGCGACCTCGGGGCGAATGTCGAGCGACTTGATGCGGTTCAAGGGTTACCTGACCTGGTGTTCACGGCTAACGCGGGCTTGATTTACGGCGACCGCGCGATCGTCTCGCGGTTCCGCCACGGAGTTCGGCAAAGGGAAGAACCCTACTTCGCGCATTGGTTTGAAGCGCACGGGTTCCGGGTCGAACACGTCCCCGAGCCGAATTACTTCGAAGGAGCGGGGGACGCCCTCTTTTGCGGCGAGACCCTGTTCGCCGGCTACCGATACCGCAGTGATGCCAGCAGCCATCTCTGGATCGGCGAGCGGCTCGGCGTCGAGTGCCTCCCCCTGGAGCTGGTTGATCCTCGATTTTATCATCTCGACACCTGTTTTTGCCCCCTGGCCGAAGGCGAGGCGATTTATTACCCGGGCGCGTTTGACGACTACGGTCGATCGGTCCTTGCCGAACGGGTCGGGCGGTTGATCGCCGTCTCGGCCGAAGAGGCGGTTTCGTTCAGTTGCAACGCGGTGGTGGTCGACCGGACGGTGGTGCTTAACCTCGGCGCGCCCAAACTGGCCAGGGCCCTGGAGCAGGCCGGCTATACGACCCAGCCTTTGCAACTGACCGAATTCATCAAGGCCGGCGGCAGCGCCAAGTGCTTGACCCTCTATCTGAGTACTCCACCGTGGCAGACAGCCGAGCCCGATCTACCGCATACTCCTGCCCGTTTCTCAACTTCCGCCTCGAAGTAGCAGGTGATCTGCAGGCTCATCCCTTTCAGGAGGCCTCGGATTCGGTACTTCTCCAGGACGACCCCCGCGCCTCGGGGTTGTCCCATTGGTTGTCCTGGTCGTCGGCGTAGACCGGGCGACCTGGGATGACTTCGATGAGTTTGCCTTTGATGCCCTCCCACCACTGGGCGAAGTCGGTGATGTCCCCTTCCACCATCATCAGGGCACGCAGCCGCAACTCGACCTCGTCACGCCGCTTCTTGTAGTCCAGGAGCGATCTTTCCAACTCCTGGACCAGGGGGTCATCGACCAGCAGGAGCTTCTGGGCACCCCGCTTAATGGCCAGGTCAATCGACTCCAACTCTTTCTTCAAGGATTCGACGGCACCCTGGCCGTCCGGCTCGTCGGGATCGGCCTGGAGCGAGGCGAGGTACTGACGATCCATCTCCCGGACCAGCGTCTCGATGGCAGTGGGGAAAAGTTCAGACTCTCGGACCCGCCACTGCTTGCAGGTGTTGCTGGGACGGATCTTGCTGTCGCAGGTGAAGTAGGCGTACGTGACGCCCTTCTTGTCGGTCCTCGTCGTGCTTGCTTATGCTGCGACCGCAATGTCCGTAGATCACGCAGTCGCTTAGCGGGGGGGGATGGAGTTTCACCCAATGCCAGAACAGCCGGTCAGGCGCGGAGCCAGGCGTCGGCATCGGTGAAGAGCTGACGGATCTTGGCGTGGTAGAGGAGGCGAGTGATCTGGTCAAAGGTACCCCAGTGGTGCCAGTGACCAAAGGCGTCTTCGACGTGTTCGAACGACGGGGCGAGTCCGACATCGTCGAGGACCTCGACGATGTAGTAATTGACGGTCTTGAGTACCTTGCGGCCTCTACGGATGTAAGTATAGGAGAGGCTGCGTTCGAAGCCGTCGCGGAAGGCCCAGGAGGCGAGGCTGGTTTCTTCATGGAACTCGCGGGCGGCAGCCTGGAGGGGGGTCTCGCCGAGTTCAATCCCGCCTTTGGGGAACTCCCACTTGGCGCGAGGATTGCGCACGGTGGCCGAGTGGAGGACCAGATATGTCAGGGTCCGGTCCCCGCCCACACGATAAGGGATCACACCGGCGGAACGCTCATGGAGTGCGGTCATGGGGTACCGGGGCGCGCCGGGTCGTCCCCGAGGGCCTCCGCGTCCTCCACATCGTCGGCGACCGCCACGAGACCGAGCACGGCCCCTGGCATCACCTGGTCGTCTTCCTCGCCACGGATCTCGGCCAGACGCCCGGTCATGGGCGCAGGCACGTCGAACGTCGCAGGACCGACCAGCACCTCGACCAGTCGGTCCCCTTCCCAGACCGTCTCGCCGCGCGCCGCGAACCAGTGGCTGACGACGATCGGCAGGTCCGAACCGGTCCCCAGGTCGGGCAGGATCACTGCCTCCAAACGCATGGCGAACCCCGTCTGTCGGCCTTTAGGCGCGAGACGACGTCCGCCCGATATTGGCAAAATCCGCCGTCCGCTGTTCTTTTTCAGCTTAGCCGGGATGTCCCTCCTCCGCCAGTGCGATTCCGACGACAAAGGGGAAGTTCGGTTGACGAGGTCCACCATCGACCGTCGCGCCGCTTCGCTCAGGAAGATTGCACCGTCTGGGTGTCTATCTCGGCTACTTCGGATTTCGCGGCCGGGACGGCTGCCCTAGATCACGGCATCGCGGTCGGGACGGCCGGACGACGTCCAGGATTTTGGACTTTTGCAATTACCGGGCCTGCTCGTCGGGGCCATCCACCTCTCCAAGTTCCACGAGTCGTCGCTCATACGTGTCACGATCCATCGGGCAATCGACGAGGCGGAGAAATTCGAGCTTCGTCAGCAGGCATTGCCTGGCCATCTGGCCAAGCAGGTTGTCGGCGACGTCCTTGACCTTCGGAGAATGGCTCGTCTTGGTTCGAGCCCGTGTTTTCCGGCCGTCCTTCGTCACGTAGACGAAATAATGATGGTCTCCCTCGACCCTCGCGAACCCCTTGGCCTGGAGCGTCGATTCAATAGTTTTCCGAGGGCGTGGCAAACTCGACCTCCCGCATGCGAGCCAAGAGTGCCTCACGAAGCCGCCGGGCGCCTCGACTCAGGCGATCCGGGGACTCCCGCGCATAAGTGTCCCATTGGAACATAAGTTGTTCGGCCAGTTCATCCAGAAGCTCGTCCCGAGTCCTTGCAAACACGTCGATGCCCAGGTCCGGATCATCAAGGACATAGAACTGCCCCGATTCCTCATCCCTCGTCGGTGAGAGCGTCAGCGCCGGCTTGATCGCGAGCGTGCGGCCGGCCCATGTCATCTGAGCGAAAGTCATGGGCGAGAGGTCGATCGGCTCGACGCGAGACACGCCGGTCAGGCGGATGGGGTGCCCCTGGCGGTTGAGAGTGTAGAGCCCGGTGACCTGGATCGGAACGTCATAGTTCCTCATCACCGTGTCGAAGACCGAAGGCTCGCACTGACAAGGGATCTCCGCGCGTGTCGGCGGATAGCGGAGCACCAGGCGGAGGGCCTCAATGTTGACCCTCAGCAACTCTCCGGTGACGGTCATTGTCGCGTCTGCGACCCCTGATGACGAGAGGTAGGCCCCCAGGGAGCGAGACGCCGACTCATCAAGGCTCACACGATCGCCACCCACGCGGAGCGTCAGGCCCCAACGTTCGCCAGAGCGCGGCAGCATCCCCTGGAGTTCCGACAGCACGCGATTGATATACTTCGGTCGGGAGAACAGCGGGTTCAACTCCGCCCAACGGCCCTCGGAGGCCAGGCGGAAGACGTGGAAGGCTTCAGTCAAGGGGTCCGACTCAGGGAAAAGCTCCGCTGTCGGACGCCTCGAAGTGAGCGGCACGGCGAAACTAGAGGCGCGAGGCACACCACATCGCAGCGCATTGCGGCTCCGCAGGTCCTCGCTCGGGGTGAAGCGATCGCCGATTGGCTGGTTCCGCGACGATGCGGCCATCAGATAGACGATGCGTTGCAGCCCCGACAGAACGCGCACAAGAACATCCGCCGAGACCGTATGGTCGGCGGTCTCCGCCCCGTCGATGACCAGCTCGCCCGACTCTCCCGCGTCGCTCATAAACACTATTTGTATACCAGGACTCGGGGTGGGTCAAGATCCGCCGTCCGTCTTGCAGGAGGATTGTAAAGTCCAAAATCCTGGACCGACACCCAGACTGTGCCTGCCTCCTGCTTCGCTGCCGCTCGCCTTGTCTCGAAGGCGGGCCGGAAGGTAAGATGGTTGTTTCCTTTTGGAACCTTGACGCCTCGCGTCTTCCCGCCGGGAAGGCCTCGGCGCCATGACCTGTGCGTCTACCCTCGGGGGACCGCCAAGGCGATGCCCGATCGTGATTATTATGACATCCTGGGCGTGGCCCGAGACGCCAAGGCCGATCAGATCAAGAAAGCCTACCGGGGCCTGGCCCGCAAGCACCATCCCGACGTTAACCCCGGCGACAAGACAGCCGAGGCCAAGTTCAAGGAAGTGCAGGCGGCTTACGACATCCTGAGCGACCCCGAGAAGCGCACGATGTATGACCAGTTCGGCCATGCCGCCTTCGAAGGGATGGGCTCGGCCGGGCCTCGGTCCGGGGCTTCGGAATGGGCCGCGCAGGCTGGTCCGGGGGCCGAAAGCTTCGACTTCAGCCAGTTCTTCGGCCCGGGGGGGGCGGCGGCCGCCGAAGACCCGGGCGGCGGCGGGATCTTCGAGGAACTGCTCGGCCGCGTCCGAGGAGGCCGGCGCGGGCCGTCTGGGCCTCGTCCCGGGCGAACGACCGAGGCCCACCTGACCATCCCCTTCCTCACCGCCGTCCTTGGGGGCGAAACCTCCATCGAACTGACCAGAGACGGCGGCCACCGCGAGTCCCTGGTCGTCAAGATTCCCCCGGGGACCGAGCCAGGCGCACGGCTCCGGCTCAAGGGGCGCGGTGAGCCTGGAGGCCGAGGGGCCCCCGGCAGCGACCTGATTATTGAGGTCGGTGTTGACGCCCATC